>JAWCQS010000111.1:0-4001 GCA_038869655.1 Bathyarchaeia archaeon
CAAAATTCCTGCAAGTATTCCAGAAAAGGTGATTAATGAATTAAGAAAATCAGGAGTAAGTGTAGTTCGTGGAGCAAGTCCGTTTCAGGGAGCTGATTTTTCTTTAAAACTAGCTCTAGGTGGAATTACAATGGGTGAAGCAATTATTCTTTCTCTAAGGCTCTTAAGCCCAGGATTGATGGTGGCTGTAGAATCAGCGATAAAAGCGGCTGATGATGGGGCAATTCCAACAGAAAAAGAAGTTATATCGACTGGGGGAACTGAAAGAGGCTTAGACACCGCTGCCGTTATAAAGCCTTCGATTTCAGTTAAAGTTTTTGATGAAATCGAGGGACTAGAAATTCGTGAAATCATATGTAAGCCAAGAGCTGTTACAGGTATTAGTGGAAAACTGCTTGAAAGGAAAACATAAAATCGAGTTAAAAAGTTTCAGGTATTTACTTGGTAAATTTGGTCATTTTAGTGCCACAAACCGGACATATCGCTTTCAATATTGGTCTGCCTTTCTTAGTTACCTCTTTGGAAACCGAATCATCATTAACCTCAACTTTTTTCTTGCATTTTACACAAAACATGATCATTTCGTCTTTCACTCCTTTAAATTTATTCTAAGGCAAGTATGTAAAAATCGTTTATTGTATTTAAAAGGATGTAATAAATGTACATGTTAAAGTATAGGTAATGGTAACTGAGCATGTTAACTTCAATAAAGCATTTTTGTTGCATTAGGGAAAATTTTTAAGAGAACATCATAAATTAGGATTGAATAGATAGGCTTGATGAGAATCTATTCATATGGACTAAACGAGGAGCTTAGGTTCGAAGTTAAAAGAAGGCTTATAATGACTTCGATCATAAAGGCATTTGAAGAATCTAAATATGGTATTGAGGCTCCAGGAACTCTGCATACTTTTGATCTAGCGATATCGAAGATCGATAAAAGAGAAAGCGTAGTCTTGGATATGGCGAAATTATCATCTCATCTAAACGAGCGGAGCTTTATAATGCTCTTCACTAAAGTATTCGGCGCTTATCCAAAAAAGGTCTGTTTTGGTCTCGATAGCAGAGCTTGAAGAGAAAGAGAAGAATTTGGCTGAGTTTTGTGGGATAAGAGTAATTGAAGGGAAAAATTTTGAAGAAGCAATGATAGACTTAAACTATTTTTAAAAATAAAATAATAAATATAGGATTTTTGAACCTAATTTAAGATCGAAAACGCTGGAACTTAAGTTGCAACCTAAAAGAAGAGGGGTTACGGAAATCCGTAAATACGTAAATCCATAACCAGGTTTTATGGAATTGGAGAGTTTGGCAATCATAATCCAAACCGGGCGTGGTATCCTCGGTATTGAAGAGCTACTAGGAAATGCTTACGGCGCAAGGCATTCATGCTTAGACATACCTTTACCACCAGATAGACCGAATAGGCATTTTCAGAATACAGAAACTTCTTGGCTATAAGAAGCTCGACACTACGGCTCGATATCTACATGTGGATTTGGAGGACTTAAGAAACAGTTATGATAAGCGGTACCAAAGCTTTTATGGGCAAGGAGGCATAAATGAAATGAGTCATTCAATGGCCCATAATGATGCTTAGAGGGCTTTGTTTCCAGGTCTAACTTCTATTCTGGCAGTCTTTTAATATTTTATTGACTACGACACTCTCGCTTAATGGCCGTTTAGATCCAAACTGATTTTCTTAGATACCCATACGATTAGATACAGACCTTTAATTTATGGGAAGACCCTTATGTCTTCTTTCATGATTCCAAGAGCGACATGAGTTATGGTTCTTTCAACGAATTCCATTGCCAATAAAGACTTTATGAATTTACTCAACTCTTTTCTAGTTTTAAACCTCGCTATCAATATTGCGTCACTCGTTCCAGTTACATCGTATACGCAATACACGTTAGGATGCTTTGCAACCTCGTTTTCAACCTCTATCAATTTTCCTTTAGCCACTACAATCTCGATGATTGCGATAACATCGTAACCAAGTTTTTCAGCATCGAGCATAACTGTATAGCCTTTTATAATTCCCTCGTCCCCCATTCTTTCTATTCTATTCGCTACTGTGTTAACTGAGAGCCTAGTTCTTCTAGCGATTTCTCTATAAGATAGCCTAGAATTGTTTATCAATTCCTCTAAAATTTTTATATCGATGCTATTTAACATTTGTTCATCAATTCCTCTATTTATATTACAATCGTTTTTAAAAATATAAATATTTGCACTATATTAATAAATATTTAGATTGAAAATGGACATAAAATGTATCGAAGAAATACTTAGGGACGAGAAGGTAAGGTTCATCAGCCTACATTTTGCAGACGTGTTGGGTTATTTAAAAGGAAGAACCGTGCCGATAGAGTCTGTAGGTACGACGCTAAAAGATGGAATAGGCTTTGATGGCTCTTCAATACCAGGTTTTACTGGAATCGAAGAAAGCGATATGATCATGAAGCCCGATCTAGAGACCTTGATGATTTTTCCGATGTACAACGATAAAGTGGCAAGGTTGATCTGCGATATTCATAGACCCAGCGGTGAGAGGTTTGAGGGAGACCCCCGCTTCATATGCCAAAGGACGATTGAGGAGTTGGATAAGAATGGCTTTATGTGCAACATGGGCGCCGAGCTGGAGTTTTATACGGCTAGGATAAACGAGAAAGGAGAATTCGAGCCAACAGAAGCTCATATAAAAGACTCACAAAGGTACTTCGACATATCGCCTTCAAGAGACTCTACCGAGGAATTTAGAAAAGATTTTACGTCAGCATTGCTTAATACCAAAAAATTCATCGTAGAAGCTTATCATCATGAAGTCGGATCAAGCCAGCATGAGATAAACTTTAAATTCTCTGATCCTCTTAAAACTTCAGACAGCATTTTAACCTATAAATTCATAGCGAAAGAGGTTGCTAGAAAACACGGCTTGATCGCTACGTTCATGCCAAAACCTTGGTCCGGAAAGCCAGGAAGTGGTATGCACTTGCATATAAGCTTGTTCTACAAAAACGGGAGGAATGCGTTTTTCAACAGCGAAGGCTATGCTGGCTTATCAGAGATTGGAAGGCGCTTCATAGGAGGAGTTTTGGCCCATTCTAAAGCCCTATCAGCCATAGTGGCTTCCACAGTTAACAGCTATAAGAGGCTAACTCCAGGCTACGAGGCTCCAGCCTACATCACTTGGAGTAGGAGGAATAGATCAAGCCTAATAAGGGTTCCTGAGTATTTTCTTAGAAGAGAGGAATCGGTTAGAATCGAGTTGAGATCTCCTGATCCTTTATGCAATCCCTACT
Organism: Bathyarchaeia archaeon; assembly: GCA_038869655.1. Taxonomy (GTDB): domain Archaea; phylum Thermoproteota; class Bathyarchaeia; order 40CM-2-53-6; family JAVZFM01; genus JAVZFM01. The sequence continues at coordinate 3,309 of JAWCQS010000111.1, forward strand.
TAGCTTTTTCAGCAATAATCAATACAGGTGTTGATGGGATAAAGAATAAAATAGAGCCCCCAATACCTATCGAGAAAGATATTTTTCATTTAAGTGAAAATGAGCGTAGGGAGCTTGGAATAGAGCCTTTACCAGAATCGCTAGGAGAAGCCATAGAAGAATTAGAAAATGATGATGTGATCAAAGAGGCTTTAGGAGATTATGCATTCAAGAAGTACATAGAGCTAAAGAAAAAGGAGTGGGATGAGTACAGGCTAAGGGTAACTCCATGGGAAGTTGAAAAATACTTTTTTGCATGAGCTAAAGTTTTTCCATAAGTTATCCTCATCAGGAACTAGTATTCTCTGAACGAGATCAGTTTTGGTTCCTAGCAAAAACTCTATATATGACTTTTCCAATTAAAAACTAAGAGATGGGGCCGTAGTCTAGCCAGGTATGACGACAGGCATGGGTCCGTTAAGGGCTCCAGAAGTTTGAAATAATACGGGTTTTCTGATTTAAAGATGAAGAAGTTTTGGAGCGCGGAAGAAACCCGTAGGCTTAAAGTAAAAGGCGGAAGTCGAGGGTTCAAAATGGCTGTAAAGCCATGAAACTCCCTTCGGCCCCACCATTTTGATTCAGTTCAAGAAGCTTAGCATTTAATTGAATTCAACGCTTTCTTAATCTTTACATAACATTTTTTCTTTTGTCCTT
>JAWCQS010000112.1:0-3872 GCA_038869655.1 Bathyarchaeia archaeon
CTAGTTAAAAATACATCAGCCATTATTTCCCCCCTTCTTAAATTCATGCTTTCTTCGAATGATATTCCTTTCTTCCAATGATGAATGACTTGATTTCCACGCTTTTCTAAAGCTTCTATTAAACCGATTTGACGAATAGTCAAAGAACCAGCGATACCTACTTTGGCTTTTATTGGGATAAGCTCAAGCAATAATTTCAATGCCTCATCAGAATTTTGTACGAAAAATGCTTGAAATCCATTCAGTTTAAGCGCTTCTATAGTCCTCTCTATTTTTTTAATTTTATACCAATTGATGATGTTTTCAAACAATTGAACTTTCTCCCCAAGCATGTTTGTTAGGAAGAGGACAGCTCGATGGATTATTCTCTATGGCGTATATTTATACCTTTCTGGCTTATCGCTTAGGCGTGTATCAGAAGCACTTAAGCCCTTCGCTAAACGATGTTAGGCTATGGTTAGGCTTTGGGTTCAAGGCTTAGCCAAGTACGCGTTCATGGGCAGCCTTGGTGGCTACGGTACAACCATGTTAGAATTAATCTAAGCTTAGGAAAGCCTTCATTACCAGTTCATGGCTTGACGGAATGGCTTTGATTTAAAAACTTGGCCAGAGGCTATGCTAAATGCTCAACTAAAAATGACCTGTTAAAGATCACAACGTTTTAATACTTAGTCTAAATATATAAAGACTCGATTTCAAGGTGATGGGGCTCACCTTTAATTGCCTGGAAACTATTCCAGGCTGATAGCTCCTATTTTTGAAAGCATTAATATAAAGTGTGAGCCTACATTTGGATTCTAAAACAATTCTTAAGCTAAAAAAATGGGTTCAGACTGAGAGCATCATCAACTATATAATGGAAAGGCAAAACGATGATGGAGGATATACTTTTTGCCGATATACAGATTCTTCAGCAGAAGATACGTACTTCGCTCTTCAAGCGCTTAAAATTTTAGGAGCAGAGCCAAAACAAAAAGATCTTACAATTAAATTTCTAAAAAGTTTACAGCATAAAGATGGAAGTTTTGATTCGATTAAAGTAGCTTACTATGTAATTAAAACTCTTAATGAGTTGAAAGCTAAATTAGAAAAATCACCTAGAGAATTCATTTTATCGCTTAAAAATTCTTATGGAGGATTTGGTAGCTTGAATGTTGATGTCGAAGTTTCATCAGAAATTGAATCTACTTATTATTCCATTGAAGTTTTAAAGTTATTGAATGAATGCATAAATCCTGATAAAACAATCAGCTTTATTCTAAGTCTTAAGAACTTTGATGGAAGTTTTGGTAAACAAGGCTATTCAAGACTTGCATCTACATATTATGCAATAGCTTCTCTAAAGCTTCTTGGTTATAATTTAAAATTGCTTAATAAAACAATCGAGTGGATTAGAAAATGTGAAAGCCCAAGGGGAGGCTTTACTGGCAATCCCTATATCTCTGATACTTATATGGTTATAGAGGATTTTTATTTTGGAGTTAAAGCATTAGAGATTCTAGACGAAGTTTGTAAATATCCATTACAAACTTTAAGCTTTATAAGCAAATTTCAAAACAGTAATGGAGGTTTTCGAAGATCTATATTTTTAGGTATTTCAACGCTAGAGTGCACTTATTACGCTATTTCAACTATTTCAACCATTTTAAGAAAATTGTAAACTAGAAGGAAATGGAAATATGAAAAAGTTCCAAAAATCTGGAGGATTTTGTATTAACCATCTGAAAAAAAAAGATTTTGACGGTTAGGGAAAAGACCTGAGTTAAACGGTATAGGCATACTAGACTTGCTTTATGATCCTATAGAAATGGAAATCCAAGATTTAAAAATGTTTAAAGAAGATTTGGCTGGAGCCAGATCAAAAGCACAGACTCCATGTTATAAAGAGTATGAAAAGATAACCAAAGCATTAAAAAAAGATTTTTGGAAAAACTTAAGAATTAATTCAAATAAGCATGCTATTAACAAAATACATAGTTTAAAGAAAAATCAAGGTGTTTTTATTGAGCGATCTAAGAAGCTTTCTAATTCAATTAGCTAGAATAAATGAATTAAAAGAGATCAATGAAGAGATGTCGATCAAGTATGAAATTCCAAGGTTGATTAAAGACTCTGAAGAAATTCATGCTTTAATGTTTAAAAATATTAAAGGATTTAAAAACAAAATAGTGGCTGGTTTATGCGCAACAAGAAAAAGAATTGCCCTAGCGATTAATTCTAGCGAGAGTGAACTCAATGAAGGTATGCTTAAAGCTATGAAAAATCCCATTCCTCCAAAATATGTAAGCGAATGTCCAGTAAAAGAGGTGGAGGAAAAACCAAAGCTTTCTCTCCTTCCGATTTTAACTCATTATGAAAAAGACCCTGCACCGTACATTACCTCAGCCATAGTTGCTTCAAAAGCTTTAGGAGAAAAAGTTGAAAATGTTTCGATTCATCGTTTAATGCTTCTGGACGATAGTCATCTTGCAATAAGAATAGTTCCAAGACATTTGTACAAGATCTGTCAAATGGCTAGGGATAAAGGCGAGAAAACAGTGGATGTGGGGATAGCGATAGGATTGCATCCCGCCATACTCGTTGCCGCGGCTTCACCAGCACCTTTTGGAGTAAGCGAGTATTCTATAGCGAACTCGTTCATGGAGGGCGAGTTAGAGTTAACCAAATGCGAAGACGTTAATGTAGGGGTTCCGGCAATGGCGGAGATAGCGCTTGAAGGAAGGATTCTCCTCGATAAGGAGGTCATGGAAGGCCCATTTGTAGACTTAACTGGTACTTACGATTCTATAAGAAAGCAGCCAGTGATAGAAATAACGAAAATGTTTTACAGAAAAGACTTTATATATCAAGCAGTTTTACCAGGAGGAGATGAACATAGACTGCTCATGGGATTACCTTTTGAGGCAAGAATTATGGAGGCCGTTCGTTCAGTCGTTCCTAATGTTAAGTCAGCCATACTTACGACTGGAGGTTGTGGATGGCTTCACGCAATAGTTTCGATAGAAAAACAAACAGAGGGGGATGGAAAAAACGCTATTTTGGCAGCGTTTTCGGCTCATCCCTCCCTTAAGCACGTTATAGTTGTGGATTCCGACATAGACGTTAATAGCTTAGATGATGTTGAATGGGCTATAGCCACAAGGTTTCAAGCATGCGAAGACTTAGTGATTATAGAAAATGCAAGGGGCTCCACACTGGACTCTTCAGCAGATCAAGAAACTGGACTAACAACTAAAATGGGCTTAGACGCTACTAGGTCTTTCAAAAAGCCTAAAGAAAAGTTTGAAAAAGCGAAAATTCCATCTAACAAACGTATTGAAGATTTAGCCAAAAAGCTGCTTAATTTAAAATAATAATTGTTACGCACCAAAATATATATGGTCGGTACCCACATAAGTTTGCTGGCGCAGTTCATGGGCAGAGCTTGGCGGCCGCGGACTCCACTGTCGGCAGCGATCCGCCTGGGCATCGTGTATGGCCATCACTCTGGCCTGATGGGTGGCCTGCTGGTGGACGCGCTGCCCCTAGACCGCCACGGGCTCACGGCGGCTACCATTGGCTGGACCACACGTGGCCCACTGGTGGGTTTGTCTGCCAGATTGGGGGCCTTCGTTTCAGTGGGCTACGGGCTCCGGCCGCTGGGCGACGACGGACGAGGAGAGGTGTTCGGTAGCGTGCAGATCACCTTCTAGCGAAGGCAGGTGGAGCATGAGGCTGACTGCTCCGTCTAGAGGGGGAACGTTCACATGGCAGTGCCGGGTCTTGCCACGGTGGCGCTGCTGAGCATCGCTTGGTGCGCGACTGCGCAAACGTCTACCCTCGCACTGGCTGAGTCCTTCGACGGCCCGCTTCCCGCTTGGGGTCTGGACAGC
>JAWCQS010000113.1:0-3865 GCA_038869655.1 Bathyarchaeia archaeon
GCTGGCCTTGCTTTCTCTATCTATAGAAGAGTTCTTGATCTTTTCTAAGCTTCTGGTAAGCTCTTTTTCCCTTTCACTTAATAGGTTAGGGAAATGTGGTTGTGCCGAAATGCCTCGGGTGGGAGGGGCAGCACAACCGCAAACCCTCAACTCAAACCGTGCGAGATGCTTTCAGTTTCTAATTTTGTTTTCAGTTGGCTTATAGTTAACGCTTTGATTGTAAAGTCGAGGAGCTAATAGCTAAGAAGATAGCCAGTTAAATCTCAAAAATTCTAAATTCTTAAAAGAAAAATTAAATCAGGTTGATTTAATTCCGAGATGAGTTTACTCCCAGCCGGCCTTACCACGCATGGGAACGAAAGCTACTCCTCCAAGGCTTTCCTTCTCGATGGTGCCATCTTTTCTTTTCCTTACTCTAATTAACTCTTGATAAAAACCAGGGCTTCCAACGGGTATCAACAATCTACCATTTGGGCTCAGTTGATCTATCATCTCTCTAGGTATCCTTGGAGCTGCGCTAGTCACTATGATCACATCGTATGGAGAGTATTCTTTAAGCCCAAGAGATCCGTCTCCGTGTATCAAAGTCACTCTTTCCGCGTAACTAGTTTTTTCCACTTTCTTTTTTGAGTACTCATAAAGTTCTTTTACGATCTCGATGGCCCATACGTGTCCCCACCTGCTTTTAGGTTGATCGCTCGGGGCTACTACCTCAGCATAGACACAACTCATATAGCCACATCCACCCCCAACCTCCAACACTTTCTCACCGAGTTTTAACTCTCCATGCTCACAAAAAATCGCAGTCATATGCAAAGCGCTAGTTGTTTGACCGTGCCCGATAGGTAGTGGTACATCCACGTAAGCGTAACGCTTTACGTTATTTGGAAGAAACTCTTCTCTTGGAACCTTTAGCATAGCTTTTATTACGCTCTCAGTCTTAAGGATACCTTCAGCTTTTAAATTCTCTATAGCTCTTTCCCTAGCTTCATCAAAAGATTTATTTTCCATTTTATGCTCATTTTTGTAGATATCTAACTGTATTTATGTTTAATGGAGTTAAAAACTGTTTGCTCCGAGCGCTGGAGGAGAAATTTGAAGGCTGTTGAATTCATAGAGGCAAGGGGACATGAAGAAATCAGGGCAACTCATGGAACGACTTTTGAGATAACTAAGGAAGAATTTTTAACGGAGCGAGGAGATTGCATAATAGCGACAAAAGCTTCTAAAAGCGTTTCGGGTCTCTCAAGCGAGTTTAAGAGTTTGGCGCGTAATCGGAGTACAGTAATAAAAGTTTTGATAGAAGTCAATGGGCTTAGAGAATTGGCGACTGGGCGCGGTGATAATGCCTTATCGTTCGCAAGCCAGACCAGTATGGTTATAAGGAAAAGCGACTACGTTTGCCATAGGACTTTAATGGTAAACTCCGATAAAGTAGCCAAGGATTTCTCAAGAGAATTTGTAAAGTTACTCCGTAACCCGAATCAAACAATAAGAATAATGATAACGGCGGAGGGTTGATCGAGCTACGCGAAGGTTTCCTTCGAAATACGGCTATCGCTTGATTCTTTGTTCACTGATCCTATGTTGAGGACTTGAGAACTTCTACTGAGATTCCTATAAACCGTTATTCCTTTACATCCTAACTCGTAGGCTAGCATAAATACTTTCTCAACATCGCTTACAGTAGAATCGTAAGGTAGATTGACGGTTTTTGAAACAGCGTTGTCCGTATATTTTTGAAATGCTGCTTGCATTTTAACATGCCACTCAGGAGCTATATCAAAGGCTGTTACAAAGATTCTCCTCAAATCTTCAGGGATCTTCTCCAAACCCTTCACAGAGCCTTTTTTTGCTATTTCCATCATAAGCTCATCGCTATAAAACCCTCTCTCGTAGGCAATCTTTTCAAAAATCGGATGAACTTCAACCAACTCGGTATTATCCATTACGTTTCGAATATAGCATATTGCAAAAATTGGCTCAATACCACTCGAGCAGTTGGCTATGATGCTTATGGTTCCTGTTGGAGCTATAGTCGTTAGAGTTGCGTTCCTCAAAGCTTTAAAGCCCTTCTTCTCCCATAGACTTCCTTTAAAGTTTGGAAAAGCTCCTCTTTTCTCTGCCAATTCATGTGAGGCTTCTCTAGCTTCTTTTTGTATAAACTCCATAACCTCCTCAGCCTTTCTTAAAGCTTCATCCGAATCGTAAGGTATTCCAAGCTTTATCAGCATATCTGCAAAACCCATTACTCCAAGCCCAATCTTTCTGTTGGCTTTTGTAATCTCCTCTATCCTTTTTAATGGATACTTGTTTGCATCTATTACGTTGTCTAAGAAATGTACGCTTATTCTCACTATATCCTTTAGCTTTTCCCAGTTTATCTTTCCATCTTCCACTATCCTGCTCAAGTTTATTGAGCCAAGGTTGCATGATTCGTAGGGAAGTAATGGCTGTTCTCCGCAGGGATTAGTGCCCTCTATCTCACCAAGAGAAGGAGTTGGATTATATTGATTAACTCTGTCTAAGAACAAAATTCCTGGCTCTCCATTTTTCCAAGCCTGGTTGACTATTAAATTAAAAACATCTCTTGCAGGTAGTCTATTAACTACCTGCCCATCCCTAGGATTTATTAATTCGTAATTTCCATTATTCTTTACAGCTTCCATAAAATCGTTCGTTACCCCTACCGAGATGTTAAAATTGTTAAGCTGTGTTTCATCATCTTTGCATAAGATAAACTCGATTATGTCTGGATGATCAACTCTAAGAACAGCCATGTTTGCTCCTCTTCTCCTTCCACCTTGCTTAATGACTTCTGTAGCGGAATCAAAAACTTTCATAAAAGATAGCGGGCCTGAGGCTATTCCTCCAGTAGACTTCACCACATCGTTTTTGGGCCTTAGCCTAGAAAAGGAAAAGCCCGTACCTCCACCCGATTTATGGATGATTGCCGTATACTTCACAGCATCGAATATACTATCTATCGAATCTTCAACCGGAAGCACAAAACATGCAGAAAGCTGTCCCAATTCAGTTCCGGCGTTCATCAGGGTTGGAGAGTTCGGAAGGAATTCAAGGTTTGTCATGATTTTGTAGAATTCTTCTTCAGTTTTTTCCACGTTGGCATCGGAATCGTAAACAGTATCTATAACGGCTATACTCCTTGAAACTCTTCGGAACATGGCTGTTGGAGTCTCGATTATAAGCCCATTCCTATCTTTTCTCAAGTACCTTCTTTCAAGAACGCTTATCGCATTTGCTGAGAGCCTAGAATCGAACTCAGAGTCGAAGAGATAGTGCTTTGCTTCCCTGATCTCTTTTCGCTTTTGCCTATAGAGGATGTAAGCTTTAGCCGTCCTCGCGTGACCTTCTTCTATAAGCACTTTTTCAACGATGTCTTGCACGTCCTCGACGCTTGGAATATCGCCCCTACCAAACCTTTTTTCAAGGACTTCCACTACCATATCCGCTAATTCTTCAGCCCTTTTCCGATCGCTACCTCCAACGGCTTGGGCTGCTTTAAAAATAGCGCTTGTTATTTTCTCTTTATCAAACTCAACTATTCGGCCGTCCCTTTTACGGATGTAAGGGATTTTTCGATTCGTGATCTTTCCCCTCTAAAGAATTAAAATCATAAATTGGAAAAATGATCGAGTTTATTACCGCTACGATTAATTTTAAACATTTTTATACAATAATTTGTAGCGATGATAAACTAATTCTCGATAGTTTATTTAAACTTTTTCTATAGAATTTTGAAGTTTAAGATCCTTTTGTTAATAAAGGAGCAAGACTTTTAACAGTCGATGAAATATTTTTATCGATTGCCGCTATCAGCTTAATGGAGAACTTAGCTTGAATG
>JAWCQS010000114.1:0-3849 GCA_038869655.1 Bathyarchaeia archaeon
CTTTTTCAAAGCTTTCATCCTTACTAACCTCTTCTGAAAGAAAGACCCCAGTTCTGCCCACTTCATCCCTTCTCAATAGTACTCTGGTTCTTTCTTTAACCATCTCTAAGCTTATGCCTAACTTTCTAGCAACTTCAACTTCCTTACCAATTATTGATGTTTCATAATGTCCTTTGGGAGTTGGTTCGATGAGCGTTAATCTTTTAGTACAACCTGGAACTCTTAAACCAACTTTTAATCCATCGATTCCCAGAAAACCACCGAACTTGTAAAATTCAAGCTCTAACTTTTTAAAGCTAAATAGTGGAAAAGTTACGCAAACACTTTCATTAGCATCTAAATAGATATATCCCTTAGGCGCATGAGATGGAGTAGCTTGGACTATCCTTCTAGAATACACTTCTATACCGTTCATCATTAACGCTAGCTCAACTTTATGGGATGATAACATATAAGGAACCATTATGTCTATATCGCTTCTCTCACTCACATCACCTCTTGCAATACTTCCATGGACCCATGATTCGATTCCGTGCTTACTCAATGCCTGCATAATTGATAAAGCCCCTTTTCTTAGCCTATAGAGTAAATTCCAATGCTCTTTATCGTAAATTACTTCCATTCTATCGCTATGCTTGAAAGGTTTTTCGGCCATAAAGCTATCAGCTTAACCGTTTCATCGATAACGTCTTCAAGATAAATTGGAGAAATGAATTTTTAAGCTTTTTTTACTTAATTTAAAGAAAAGTTTTTATGCCTTAACGCCTATGCTTTAAGGGTTGAGGTTTGTAAGGTGAATCCTGAGGAAGAAGAGAAGATAATAGAGGCTTTAGAACAATTAAGGATAAATTATAACTTGCGTCAATGGAGAGTTTGCTCATTAATTTGTGAGTCTTTGGCAAAAAAATTTAAAAAATTAGCTAAACAAAGAGAACCAAAAATCGAAAAGTAAAGAAGATTTACAACAAACCTTTAATAGAAATCTTCACCTATTTTAATCTATTAGGATTCTTGTTCCTACATGCTCTCCGAGTAAAACTTTTTTTATGTTTTCAACATCTAATCCAGATATTATCCAGGTAGGAACTTTAGACCTTTCTATAAGCTTAATTGCAACTAAATCGATCAACTCATATTTTCCAGCCAAAACTTTCTCGCTGATTATTAGGTTTAATAGCTCTTTAATGGAAATTTGCTCAATCTTTTTTGCTTTCAAATCTTTATTAGGATCTTTAGTATAAACTCCATCTACATCCTTTGTATAAATGAGCAAATCCGCTTTTATCACCTCAGCAGCTAAAGCGGCTACAGCATCCGTAGATTGACCTGGTTGAAGCCCACCCATAACCACTATTTTATTAAATGAAAAATAATCTTTTAATTCCTCAATACTTTCTGGGATCGAAGGAAAAGCTATATTTTTTAAAGCGGTGACCAAAAGGTTTGCATTTAACCTACTAGCCATTATCCCAACTTGATCACAAACAACTTCAGACGCTCCTAACTCTCTAGCCGCTTTTGTATACTTTCTGGCGCTATCCCCCCCTCCGGTAACTATTACGAGTTCATGGCCATTCTCATAAAGTTCATTAAAAATGTTTGTATAGGACTTCAATACTCCTGTTTTAAGTTCATCCTTAAATGCAAAACCGCCTAGCTTTATGGCTATTTTCATCGAATATCCCCTTTATTATCCCCTTTAAGTTAATTACTTTCAACTCGTTTATATAAGAGTAGCTCCATATTTCAATAAACTTTAATTCAAGAGGAAGAACGGATGACCTATGCCGACTCGGTTTCAAGGTTTAAACTAAAAAAGTTAATCGACTCTTTGGCTTCTAAAGAAGGAAGGGGGACCGAGCTTATCTCTTTATACATACCTCCTGGTAAAAAAATACCTGAAGTTCTAACTAACCTAAGAGAGGAGTATGGAACCGCGTCTAACATCAAATCAAGAACTACTAGAAAAAATGTTCAAGATGCTATCGAAAAAGTTATTCAACGTCTAAAGCTATTTAAAAATGTTCCTCCTAATGGACTTGCAGTGTTTTGTGGAGCCATACCTCAAAACGGTTCTGGGACAGAGAGAATGGAAATTTACGTATTAGCCCCTCCAGAACCAATAAACGTTTACTTTTATCGATGTGATAATCGTTTTCACTTAAATCCGCTCTTGGAAATCCTTCATGAAAGAGAAGCCTACGCTATTTTATTGATAGATGTGAGCGAAGCCACATTGGCCAGTCTGGTAGGAAGAAGGATGGAAATACTTGAAGAATTTACATCAGGGATACCTGGTAAACATAGAGCTGGCGGGCAGTCAGCTAGAAGGTTTGAGCGCATAAGAGAAGCTGAAATTAACGAATTTTTTAAAAGGGTAGGCAATCATGTTAACGAAGTGTTGGGGCAAATTCAAGATTTAAAAGGCATAATTATCGGGGGACCAGGTCCAACCAAGTATGATTTTCAACAAGGAGATTATCTAAACTATGTTATTAAGCAAAAGATTATTGCCACTATCGATACGGCCTACGTCGGTGAAAGTGGCGTTAAAGAAGCCGTAAGTAAAAGTAGTGAAACTTTAAAAGGAGTCCGATATGCAGAGGAGAAAAAGCTTATTCAAAGGTTTCTTTATGAAGTTGGGCATGATACTGGCTTAGCGGTGTATGGTGAGAGGGAGGTTAGAAAACATTTGAATGATGGGCTCGTCGAAACATTGTTGTTGTCAGAAAAGTTGAACGTTAAGCATGTTTTTATAAAATGTAAAAATTGTGATTATAAAAACGATAGATTTCTTATGCCATATGAAATTCCGAAATTTGAACAAGCGTTAGTGGGTAGCAAATGCCCTAAGTGCTCAAAAGAAGGACTTATGATTGATAATATGAAAGATTTAATAGATGAGTACATCGAAGTGGCTGAAGAAATGAACATAAACGTTGAAATAATTTCGGTAGAGACTGAAGAGGGAGTAATGTTGAATGAATCCTTCGGTGGAATTGCAGCATTATTAAAGTACAAGTATTATTAATTAAAGGATCGAAACGAATTTAAAACTTCAATCAGTCATGAATGATTCTGAACGATTAGGCTCGGTGTTTGAGATGAAGCTAATCTATGTTGTTATAGACGGGATGGGAGATCTTCCGATTGAAGATCTTGGCGGTAAAACCCCGTTAGAAGCTGCCAATACTCCGAACATGGATCGCTTAGCGAGTACAGGAATTACTGGAACGATGTATACTGTAGGGAAAGGCATAGCTCCAGAGAGCGATGTTGCGGTGCTTTCGATTTTAGGCTACGAACCATCGATTTATTACACTGGAAGAGGGCCGCTTGAAGTTTTTGGAATCGGCTTAACTATGCGTGATGGAGATTTAGCTTTAAGATGCAACTTTGCAACTATGGATGACGAAAAAAGGATAGTGGATAGAAGGGCAGGGCGTGATTTAACTAGTGAAGAAGCTGAAGAGTTAAGCAAAGCGATAAAAGAGAAAGTAAGACTTGAAAGCTATCCGGTAGATTTTGAATTCAAGAACACTATCGGGCATCGAGCTATTTTAGTGATAAGGAGCAAATCCCAACCTCTATCAAGCAAAATTTCCAATACAGATCCTGCGTATTCGATAGAAGGGGGTGTAGGAGTAGCCAAACTTGACGTTGAAATGACCCTTCAAAAATGTAAGCCTTTGGAAGATGATGAAATGGCCATCGTCTCTGCCAACTTAGTCAATGAGTTTACTGAAAAAACCTGCCAAGTACTTGAGGAACATCCAATAAATAAAAAAAGAGATTCTATGGGAAAGCTCAAAGCCAACTTAATTTTGATGAGAGATGCAGGAAACCGTC
>JAWCQS010000115.1:0-3816 GCA_038869655.1 Bathyarchaeia archaeon
CTTTCGAGGATTCATCGTAAACCCTTTTCGCATCTATTGAGACGACGATGCATTGGCTTCCAAACCTTTCAGAGGCTTCCTTGATCAAATTAGGATTTTCTACTGCGGCCGTGTTTATTGAGATTTTATCAGCCCCAGCAAAAAGGATCTCCCTTATGTCCTTCATGCTCCTTATCCCTCCACCTATCGTGAAGGGGATGAATATCCTTTCGGCAGTTCTAGTTGCGACATCGAGCAATATTTTCCTCTCCTCATAAGAGGCTGTAATATCCAGAAAAACGATTTCATCAGCTCCCTCCTCTTCGTAAAAGGCAGCCAGCTCTGGTGGATCTCCTGCGTCCCGAAGGTTTTTGAACCTAATCCCCTTTACTACCCTTCCATGCCTCATGTCCAAACAAGGAATTATTCTTTTTGCAAGCATAAAGATGCCTCTTTAATCGCCTCTTTCAAGCTTATCCTTCCTTCGTATAAAGCCCTTCCGATTATGGCTCCATAAACTTCAATCTTCGTAAGCTTTTTGATGTGCTCTATGGATGATATCCCTCCTGAGGCTATGATTGGAGTTTTAATAATTGGTTTTATCTCTTTTACAGTTCTTATGTCTGGTCCTATCAAAGCTCCATCATGAGCTATCGCTGTTAAAAGTATTGCCGCAACCTTAAACTTATCGATCTCGCTTGAAAGAGAAGCTATGCTGAATTTTGTTAGTTTTTTCCATCCTTCTATGGCTACTTTACCTTTTTTATAATCAAGCGCTACAACGATCCTATCAGGGCTGATTTTTTCCTTCAATTTTTTCAAAAAACCAAGATCAAGGATCGCAATTGTACCTACAACTACTCTTGAAGCGCCTAGATCGCATAGCCTAACGGCTTTTTCTATGGAATCTATTCCCCCTCCAACCTCCGCTTCGATAGAAGAGTTCTTCAGTATTTTTTCGATCAGTTTTAAGTTATCCCCCATTCTTAACGCAGCATTCAAATCAACTATATGCAAGTATTCTGCCCCTTCTCTTTCCCAAAGCCTTACGGCTTCAAAAGGATCATCACGGTATACTATGCAATTTTCCGGCTTTCCATGGATAAACCTTACAACCTTTCCGTTAAATATGTCTACGGCTGGAATTATAATCATCTATTGGCTTACTTCCTTCACTATTTTTATAAAGTTTTTTAGAATGCGTAAACCAACCTTCCCACTCTTTTCTGGATGGAACTGGGTCGCATATATACGCTTGCTTGAAACTATGGATGGAAAATCAACTCCATAGTTTGTATAGGCTATGATTGTTTCTTGATCGAGTTCTGAAGCGAAGTATGAGTGAGCAAAGTAAACGTAAGAATCATTTTCAACACTGTCCACTAGAGGATTATTCCTTATAATATTGATTTTGTTCCAACCTATATGCGGAACCTTTAGGTTTTCAGGAAGCTTCACTATGCTTCCTTTAAGCAAGTTCAAGCCTTTAAAGTAACCCCCCTCCCAGCTTTCAGAGAAAAGCAGTTGCAAACCTAAGCATATGCCTAAAATAGGCTTTTCATTTTTTACGAAATCTTCTATCACATTCTTTAAAGGCTTAAGGTTTTGAATGGCTTCACGAAATGCACCTACACCAGGTAACACCAGGGCGTGAGAATTCTTGACTGTCGATGCTTGCCTTGTTACGACTACGCTAATCCCAAAGTTCTCTATGGCTTTCTTAATGCTTTTAAGGTTTCCAACACCGTAGTCTATGATCGATACTGAAGTCAAGTTTATCGATCACTTCTATTAAGTAAAAAGATTTAAACTTTTTCTAACTTTTCCGGTATGTTCAGTTAAGGTTTTTCATTTTGGATATTAATTCTTCCCTGTTTTCCTTTGCAAGAAGGCCCTACTCAACAGCATGAGAACTGATTGCGAGTAAATTTAATGCGTGTATAAACATGACCGATAGAATAATGAGCTCTATTGGAGTGGGAAAAAAGTCTCCAGGCCAGCTTATGCGAGACTGGGCGTAAGGGGCCTCCAAATGCTAAGCTTTTTGCACTTGCTAGTAATGCGCCAATAGGCATTAAACATTCATAGGCGAATCTCATATAGATTAATAGCCTGAATTAATTCAAAATCGTTTTACTTTGATCGAACTTAATGTCTGGCTCTAAAAGCCCAAGGTATGGTTAGCCTTTCGATAATGTGCACTAAAGCGAATAGAGCCATGCTCATTATACTAAGCAAGATTATGGAGGCAAAAGCCATATCTGTATTGAGTTGCGGGGCGGATGCAAGGATAACATATCCTGCTCCCATATCTGAGGCAACAAACTCGCCTATAACTGCACCAACGACAGATAAGGTGATAGCTGTTTTCAGTCCACTGAATAAAAACGGTAAACTGTGGGGCAACCTTATCTTTAGATAAATTTGGGACTTTTTTGCCTTTAACAGTTTAGCAATATCTATTAATTCTGGAGGGGCTGTCATTAAACCTGTAGTAGTATCGACTATAATTACAAAAAAGGCTACTAAAAAAGCTATAACAATTTTTGGTGTTATTCCCAAGCCAAACCAGAGTACTACAATCGGAGCTATTGCTTGTTTTGGCACACTTTGGAATAGAAGCAATATTGGGTAAATGATATTCTGCAATACTCTTGAGTACGTTATCGCTATACTCAAAGGTAAAGCTATAATTATCGCTGTAATGAAGCCAAGGATAGTCTCATAAAAAGTAATGAAGAGATTGTAACTCAAGTAAGGCCAATAGGACACTATTTTATTCGCTACCAATGAAGGTGCTGGAAGAAGCCAGATTGGAATTTTTAGAGCCCAAACACTTATTTCCCATAAGACTACCATGGCAAGGAGAGTTAAAGTAGGAAGAATATAAGCCATTAAGAATGATTTTACTTTCTCTGTCTTACTTTCTTTTACAGTTCGATAACTCATCAGTCCATTCCTCCTTTTAAACCAAGTTTTGATCTCAGAAGATTTATATGTTTAATGAATTCTTCTCCGCCCACAACCTCCAAATTTCTTGGTCTTTTCAATTCAATTTTTTCTTCGTGCACAATTTTTCCAGGTCTGGAACTCATCACAGCGACTCTATCGGATAAGAAAACAGCTTCTTGAATGCTATGCGTTATGAAAAGGATCGTTTTCTTTTTAGTCATCCACAGTTTTTGCAACTCCAAATTCATTTCTTCCCTAGTAAGTGCATCTAAAGCTCCGAAAGGCTCATCCAGCAGTAAAATGTCAGGCTCATGAATTAGAGCGCGAATTAATGATACCCTTTGTTGCATCCCTCCTGAAAGCTCCCAAGGATACTTCTCTTCAAAACCACTTAAACCTACAAGGTTAAAAAGCTCCAAAGCTTTTTTCCTATACTCCATTAAATTTTCCTTAATTATTTCTATAGGGAGTAAAACATTTTTTATAGCAGTCCTCCATGGTAAAAGGTTTGGATCTTGGAAAGCCATACCAATTCCTAATTGAGGGCCCTCAACTTTTTTGCCTTTGATGTACACTTCTCCTTTAGTCGGGACTAATAATCCGGAAACTGTTTTGAGCAAAGTGCTTTTTCCGCAACCACTTGGGCCTATTACGCTAACGAATTCCCCATCATCTACTGATAGCGTAACATCTTCTATCGCTAATGTAGAGGATTTTTTGCCATAGTAAACAGCTGTAACTTCTTTTAGCTTAATCGCTTCCATCATCGTTCACTCGATAGTAAAAAAAAGGAAGGGAAGGATTGGTTTTTGCTTTTTGAAGCCTTCAGAGGGATATTTTTCCTGGTAAGAACTCGCTTGTATAGATATCTTCTGGACTTACTTT
>JAWCQS010000116.1:0-3788 GCA_038869655.1 Bathyarchaeia archaeon
TAAAGTTTCATAACCCTTTTTTCTCCACCATTGGCATGCCATATTGCCGATGATTAAATTTTTTACTCCTAATAAACGAAGATAGTTCATAATTGGTATTCCATTAATGAAATCCATAGCTCCTGATCCAACTACCATAGCAACTTTAGATTTTAGGGCTAATTCTTCTAATGATGGTTTTACTTCATAATTCATACGATCACCTCATTTTATCTTTCCATAAAGATCTAGAGCAGCTTTTTGTGCCTCTTCAATTGCTTTAAACTCATCAAGAGTTTTTACTTCCCTATTATGCATTAAAATTTTACCATCCACGATAACTGTATTAACATCGGAGCCAAAAGCCGAATAAACTATTTGTTCAACTACGTTTGTAATAGGTTTTAAAATCAATGGCGTTAAATGAGGCTTGCTTAAATCTATGAGGATTATATCGGCCTTCTTACCCACTTCTATCGAGCCCACTTTACTCTCCATCCTTAAACACTTTGCACCCTCTATAGTTGCCATTCTCAGGACTTGATTGGCAGATAAAGCCATCGCATTGAGCTCATTGACTCTTTGTAGAAAAGAGGCAAATCTCATCTCTTCTATCATATCAAGGTTGTTGTTGCTAAGTATAGAATCCGTCCCCAATCCTACAGTTATCGAAGCTTGAAGCAGGCTTGTTATCGGAGCTATGCCTGAAGCTAATTTCATGTTCGAGGTGGGATTGTACGCTACGCTCACCTTATTTTGTTTTAATATTTCTATTTCTCTTTCGTTCAGCCAAACACAATGCGCAGCATGAACATTGGAATTCAAGAATCCCAATTCATTTAAGAATTCAATAGGTCTTTTTCCATAATCTTTTATGAACTTTTGTACTTCATCATTGCTCTCGGATAAGTGGGTGTGAATTCCCGTTTTGTATTTTTTTGAAAATTCCTTCACTTTTGCCAACAACTCAATTGAGCAAGAGTAAGGGGCATGGGGACCAAACCATACTTGAATCCTTCCGTTAGCCTTTCCGTTCCAATCTCTTAAGAGCTTTTCGTTATCTTTTATGCTTTCCATCTTACATGGAAGCAAATCGGCCAATTGAGGGGCAAGAATAACTCTGAGCCCAGATTTTTCAGCAACCTCAGCAGCTTTATGTTCATAGCGATAAATGTCGATAAAAGTAGTTGTTCCAGATTTTATCATCTCAAGCTGGTTCAAAAGAGCCGAAGCGTACATATGCTCTTCTGAGAATGCATCTTCCATAGGAAAACATAACTTATTGAGCCATTCCATTAAAGGCAAATCTTCGCATAATCCTCTAAGTAAGCATTCATGAGTATGCGCATTGATAAATCCAGGGAGGACAGCTTTATTCTTAGCATCGATCAAGATATCGGGCTTAAGATTTTCTCCAATATCGCTTGATTTGCCCAAAGCTACTATTTTGTCGTCTTTTATAGCTAAAGCACCATCTATTATGACTTCGTTTTTTTGGTTTACAGTAACGATAGCACCATTTTTAATTAGGATGTCTACAGACTTCTGCATACTAGCCACCAAAAGACTATTCTAAATAAATCCATACTCGATAATCTAATCGATCACATTTTTTAACCTTTTCTCATTAAAATGTCTATACTGTTAAGAAATTTCATGTTATGTTTAATCATCAACGCCAAAAATTCATTATGAGTCAAAGTATTTATAGACTAAAAGCATATTATTTACGAAATTGAAAAATCGAATCTGTTTTAATCATTCTAAGGTGCTATAAATGGATCTAATCATTAAAAATGGTATCTTAATTACAATGGATAAAGAAAGAAGAATTTTAAAAGATGGAGCAATCGTTGTTGAAAAAAACAAGATAGTTGATGTTGGCAAAACTGATGAATTGGAAAAGAAGCATAGAGTAGACAGAAAAATCGATGCAAAAGGCATGATAGTTATGCCGGGATTAGTGTGCGCTCATAATCACATGTTTGCTTATCTCCTAAGGAATATGGTCATAGCTCCGCCTATAGGCTTAGACACATCAGAAACTTTTGGAAAACGCCTCACCACATGGTATTGGCCAAAATTTGAGGATACATGTACGAAAGAGGATGCATACGCAGGAGCCCTTTTGATGAGTGCAGACATGTTAAAGAATGGAATCACTTGTACGGCTGACACGCTGGAAGCCCCTAACGCTATTCCTGAAGCGCTTGAGATGACTGCAAAAGCTGTTGAAAAAACTGGTATGAGGGCGGTTTTAACTTTTGAGGCCAGTGAAAGATTGAGTATAGAAAACGGTGAGTTGGGACTCAGAACAAATTTGGAATTTCTAAAGAAGTGGAATGTTAAAAAGGACTCTAGAATCAAGGGAAGATTGTGTGTTCATACAGCATTTTCATGCTCTCCAGAATACTTAATCAAAACCAAGAAAATCGCTACGGAAAACGATTCTGGAATTTTAATCCATGTAGCCCAAAGTCCATACGAAGTAGAATTCATTAGAGAAAACTATGGAAAGAGGGGCTCTATATTCTTTTTAAACGATCTAGGATTTCTAGGCCCAGATGTATTGGCAGCTCATTGTATATACGTATCGGATGAGGAGCTCGATATTATAAGTAGAACCGGTACGAAGGTTGCATTCAATGTCCTAAGCAACATGAGAGCTGGAAATGGAGTTGCCCCCATTCTAAAATTATTACGAAGAGGAGTTACAGTTGGATTGGGATTGGATGGAGATTGGGCAGACGTTTTTGAGTTAATGATGTGTACGAATTACTTGCTAAGTGTTTATCATCTTCAAAGAAACATTTTAAAATCTGAAAAACTCGTTGAGATGGCAACTATAGACGGGGCTAGGGCTTTAGGCTTAGAAAATGAGATAGGCTCTATAGAAGTGGGTAAGAAAGCCGATATAATCCTCATAAAAGTGGCAAGAGATGTACACTTTGCTCCAGTGGAAGACTATATGCATTTGGTAGCGAATTATGTAAGAGGTCCTCATGTCCATACTGTCATAGTTGATGGAAATGTAGTAGTAGAAAATCGCTCGATAAATACCGTCGATGAAGAAGAGGTCATTCAAAAAGCCGAAAAACAAGCGATAGATTATAAAAATCGTATAGAAAGCGCCTCCACGGTCCCTGTCTGGGCGCCTCCTTGGAAGAAATAGATCTACCGTTGTGGGGCCTTCAACGCTTTTAAATTTTATTAAAAACTTTCGTTAAGTGAAAACCTTGCTTGTAAACATTGTTTACTTGACGATCTTTCGAGAAATTGTAGGAAAAAGAGAAGAAACCATAGAAGTCCCTGAGGAAACCACTTTGATGAGTTTATTAAAAATCTTGGCTAAGAAGCATGGTAAAAGATTTGAAGAGGAACTTTTTAACTCAAAAACAGGTGAAGTTTGGGATTACAACAAAGTTTTAGTAAACGGAAAGTTTGCTGAGGAGCTTGAAGGTAGATATGAGAGCAAAATTGATGATGGAAACAAGGTTATGATAGCTCAGGCAGTATCGGGCGGTTGAATGGCTATCAATAAATTCCATAGGGTTAAAAACTATGGCTAAAGTCACCATTTTGTTCTTAGGACACTTAAAAGATCTGGTTAAAACTGAAAAACTAGAAGTTAACATTAGAGACGGAATGACTATAAAAAACTTGCTTGAGGAAAAATTAAGCAATTTTAGTGAGTTAAAAAATGAGCTTCTGGTAAACGAAGAGCGGCATCTTGTCAATATAATCATTAACGGAAAGAACATCTATTCTTTAAACGGGCTAAACACAAATTTAAAAGACAAGGATACAAT
>JAWCQS010000117.1:0-3770 GCA_038869655.1 Bathyarchaeia archaeon
AGGATAGTAGAGGCTCGAGCTCTGGAACTCGTAAACGATCGGTTCTATACTTCTCATCTTAGAAGCTAGGTCGACGAGATCGAATACCCAATAATTGAAGCTTCTCGTCAAGTAGTCTTCTAGAACTCTTTTAGTGTTCTCAGTTATAGGAATCGAGTTCCCTAGCATCATCTTCCATGCGTAGTCGTGTGCAAAATCGACAAGTTCCTTTAGAGAAGTTGCCCTCACCACTGTAATGTCGTGAGCTCCAATCTTTTCATGAAAGACTATCTCGAGTTCCTTATAACCCGGCGTAGCCACTCTTGGCATATTCCCTATAACCAACTCTTGCACAGCTTGAAAGGATTCGAAACTTCCTTCCTCTACGCTTGGTTTAGAAGGTAATGGAATGACCTCAAGAACTTTAGTATTGGCACTGGAATAGAGGTCTGTCGAAAGGATTATGCGCTCAGTCTCACCGTTCCAAGCTATTATGGCTTTTTGTCCAGGCCCATAAACATCAACATCCGCTATCGGGATCGTGCCTCTATCGGCTTGAACTGAGTTAATCGATAATGAAGAAGTTATAAGAATTAAGAAAATAAAGAAGAATGAACTGAATCTTTTCATTCGGTTTTTCATCTCTTTATCCAACCCTTTTCACTTATCATATTAAAAACTTAAAGTATAATATGCTTCTCTTTAGAACAATGTGTTCTTAATCATAGAACTCAATAAAACTGGATTTCAAGTTTTGCGTTCCTCTCAATAGGATATTGTTAGGATAAGCTTATAAACCTCCCTTCTTTAGCTTACCATATGTCAGCCTTTACCATTATCTTAGATTTAGCTAAGCGTTCTGGCGTATTCAAGAGGAATAAAGTTCCTTTGGAGCTTAAGGTCTTAGCAGCTTTGCTTTATTTTTCTGGCTTATCCTATAGACGTATCGCTAGCCTAAATGCTTTCAAGCATAGGTTCTCTTATTGGAGCGTTAGGTATTGGTACTTAGCCTTAAGGCAAGTCTTACCTAAGCCAAAACGCAAGCCTAGAAGTTTAATAGCCATAGATGAAACTAAAACTAAGCTTGTTGGCAGTCAGGTTTATGTATGGGCTGCTAGAGACGTTGAAAGCAGGGAAATTCTAGCCTTTAGAGTAAGCTTTTCTAGATCAATCCTAGATGCTGAGCTATTCTTGAAAGAAGTCTTGAAATACTGTGAAGAAAAGCCTTTATTCCTAGTCGATAAAGGTCCATGGTATCCAGATGCATTCAGAAGCTTAGGTCTAGCCTATAAGCATGAGCGCTTTGGAATGCGCAATCGTATAGAAAGATGGTTTCGGAATATTGAAAGCTAGGTTAAAGCGATTCTATAATAACTTTCCTTATAGATCAAGCATAAAAAGCATAGAAAAATTCTTAGAAGCCTTTATAGGCTTTTATAATTATCTGCTAGCAATAATGATGGGTTTAACCTAACAACATCTAGTCTATAATAAACTTTTTATTTAAGTAAACAGTTTATTAACCTATGTGGCTTCCAAGATGGGCTGGAGAGCCTTACGCGATGCTTTATGAGGAGCTTGGGCTAGATACGTTTAACTTCAAGGATGCAGCTAGAGCTCTTCCCATAGATGATCTCAACATGATTAAAGTAATTTTAAGCAAGCTCCATAAAGAATCTTTGTTGATGATTTTTGAGAGAAGTAGACCTAGGCTTTATAGGTTGATGGACCCGGAAACCTTCATTACTCTAGCCTCGGGAAAGATCAAAAAAGTAAAGATTCCTCAAGAAAAGTATTTAAAGCTTATCTACGATTCTTGCAGGATTTTAAATAGAAGCATAGATTTGGATTCTCTGGCGGTTTATGGTTCCGTAGCGAGGGGGAGCGCAAGCAGTACAAGCGATATTGATCTTTTCGTAGTTTCAAACGACCTGAAAGGAACTTTAGGAGAAAGGATCGAGTTCCTGCTACGCTTAATGAAGAATGAGATAAAGCCAGAGATCGAGTTCCTTAATAGGAATGAAGTGCGCGTATTCATAAGCCTATATCCTTTAAAAAAAGAGGAAGCAGAAAAGCTGCCTTTAATAATGCTCGATATGGTCGATGATGCCAAAATCGTCTATGACAAGGATGATTTTTTGGAAAAACAACTCTTAAGGCTCAAGTTAAAGCTCATGGAGCTTGGAGCTAAAAAAGTTTACATTGGAAAGAATAGATGGTATTGGGATCTGCATCCTAGCTATAAACCGCTGGAAGTGATCTCCTTATGAATGGACTAGTGAAAATAGCCAAAGCCCAGCTTCGACAAGCAAAAAGTCGACTAAGAGATGCTGAGGAGGCTCTGAACGATGAAAACTATCCGTACTGTTTAAGGCTTTCGCAAGAGTGTGTTGAACTCTCGCTTAAAGCTTCTTTAAAGCTTGTAGGAATTGAGTATCCAAAAATTCATGATGTCTCCGAAGTTTTGATAAGCGTAAAGGGAAGGTTTCCCGAGTGGTTTAAAAAAGAGATAGAGGAGATGGGTGAGGCTTCTAAAATTCTTGCTTCAAAAAGAGAAGTTGCCCTTTATGGTAGCGAGGAAGAATACTTAACGCCTGAAGAAGTGATAGGGAACAAAGAAGCCAAGGATGCTCTTGAGAAAGCAAGGAAAGTCTATCAACTCTGTGAAAAACTCCTCTCCCTTTACATAAATGGTCAGAAATCCCGCAATTTTAAATAGAATGACGAATGATTGCACACTCCTCGCTTCTAAGGTATGAGCCATGAGGGGTGAGGCTTCACTGATGGATCGCGGAGCAATCAGGCTTTATTAGAAGCGAGAATTCAATGACTGAAGCCATGAAGCGCTAAAGAATTCTTCTATGCTCATACATGGCAAGACTGAACAACAGATAGTCGTAATCATAGAGAAGCTCTAGAGGATGGCCGTCATAGTACGCGCCAATAGCGGTTGTGTAGCTGAAAAGAATGTCGGCTATGGCAGTCATGATCACTGAGAGGGTTAACAAATACCATACCCTTTCAATCTTTCCTCCAATGAAAGTGATTATGGCTGTGACCAAAGCGAAGATGGTTATAACATCGAGAAAAGGGTAAGCTAAATCGATTATTAAGACCAATGGGTCCAATGAGATTTCCGTTATTGGAATCACAAAGATCAATAAAATGGCGAGAGAGAAAAGGGCTGAAACTAGTATTCCGATTCCAAGCTTTACTTTATCGATAGCTAAACGGAATATTAGCAAATATGCGATTATTCCGGCTAGCATAAAAGGGTATCCAGCTAACCAGAAAACATCCGCGATGGATGGG
This sequence comes from Bathyarchaeia archaeon, assembly GCA_038869655.1. Lineage (GTDB taxonomy): Archaea > Thermoproteota > Bathyarchaeia > 40CM-2-53-6 > JAVZFM01 > JAVZFM01. The sequence continues at coordinate 3,292 of JAWCQS010000117.1, forward strand.
TATGGAAATACATTTCCTAGTAGTAGAGCGTATGCGCACCAAGTAAATTCTCCAAGAAACCAGAGTAAAGATGCTACTGAAAAATAAAGGAAGGCGCTAGGCAATTTACCACTGATGCCATAATGGCGAACATTACGAAGAGCCATAGTAAGAGCAACCAATGCCAATAAAACCACGGTAACATTCGAAAATACCAGCATCGATGTTGAAGAGGGTTCGAGAAGAAAATACATAGCTGTAATTAAAATCCCTATAAGACCGAGGATCGCATACCCGCGCATAGTCGATCAACTACTGTAGCTTTAGCTTCAAAAACAATGTTTGAGTTAAATATTTAAAGGTTTCTTCTCTACATTTTTAGGTCTACTGCCAAACTATTCCGATAGTGAAGGAGCAATAAAACTAAAAATTTATTACTTAGGAGTATTACAATTTCAATCGCGTAATAAAAAATTTAAAGTGGATGAAGCTTTGGTTCG
>JAWCQS010000118.1:0-3767 GCA_038869655.1 Bathyarchaeia archaeon
AGATTGGACTTTGAGGCAAAATTGAAGTCTTTAGGTAAGAATAAACTGAAAATTTGTTTTCCAGACCATAATTCTTTGGGTTTTTTTATAGCTGGCTTTGGCAATGGACCTTCGTAGCCAGTTGCCGCTAATAATTTACCAACCTCTTCCTTTTTTAAGTATGTTGAAGAATACGTTAGTAAAAATGCTGCACTCAACAAATCCCTGATTGCGCCTATGATCGGGCCCCCATACCTTGGAGAAAGTATTTGATCCTGCACCTGCATCAGTATCTTGGCTTCAGTTCTAGCCTCTTCGCTTTGAGGTACGTGTAAGTTCATTTCATCCCCATCAAAATCAGCATTGTAAGGAGGACAGATGCATGGATTAAGCCTAAACGTTTTGTAAGGAAGAACTTTAACAAAATGGGCCATTATAGACATTCTGTGCAACGACGGTTGTCTATTAAAGAGAACTATGTCCCCGTCGCGAATATGTCTTTCAACTATAAACCCGGGTTGCAATGATTCGGCCAAACCTTTCCTATCGGCTACGAATTCAAGCCTTATTCTTCTTCCATCGAGTCTTATAATGTACAACGCGCCTGGATATTTTTCGGGGCCATTCTCTACCAATTTCTTCATCTCTTCCAAATTCCACTGAGTTACTTTTTCTGGAAGCGTAAGCCTCGTAGCTACTTCTATCGGAACGCCCACTTCATTTATATCAAGGTTTATATCAGGAGATATCACAGTTCTAGCCGAAAAATCAACTCTCTTTCCCGAAAGATTTCCTCTAAACCTTCCTTCTTTTCCTTTTAATCTTTGGGTTAAAGTTTTGAGAGCTCTTCCAGACCTATGCCTTGCCGGTGGGATTCCGGATACTTCATTATCAAAATAAGTGGTTACATGGTATTGAAGAAGATCGTGAAGTTCTTGGATTATATTCATCGGTACGCCCGATTCTCTTGCTTCCTTAAGTTTTTGATTTATCCTAACTATGTCTACTAATTTATGGGTTAAATCATCTTCAGAGCGTATCCCTGATTCTAATGTGATTGATGGTCTTACGCTTACAGGAGGAACTAACAAAGCTTGGAGAATCATCCACTCCGGTTTGCATGCCGCAGGGTCCATTCCTAAAAGCTTTAGATCCTCCTCGGGAATTCTTTCGAACCTTTCTCTGATTGCACTTGAGGTAAGTTTTGGCGCTCCTCCATCCATTCTTTCATAGAACGATACGGGCTTGACGAATTCTATGGCATATTGCTTAGCTCCGCAATGTGGGCAATCTTGTGATTTTTTTGCTTCACGAATTATGGTTTCATAAAAAGAGTTTGGAACTATGTTTAACCTTGATTTTTCTTCCTCCAACAATTTTTTATAATGAGCGATTTTCTCTTCAGGGAGTAAAATTCTACCACAGTTTCTACATATAACCGATAGAAGTTTATAGACTAATTTAGCAAAACTTACATGAACTATAGGTTCAGCTAACTCTATATGACCAAAATGTCCCGGACATGCCGTAGCAGTGTTTCCACAGGTTTTACATTTTTGCCTAGGCTCGAGAGTTCCCAGCCTACCGTCCATAAGCCCATAAACTATTGGAGCGCCGTCTTCATCATAAGTATCTGCTGTTTGAATCTCTACAACGGAAAGTTTTCTAATTTCATTTGGAGAAAGTAAAGTAAACTTGATGTTTTCTATATTTTTAAAAATTTCTTCAACTATTGCCATGATTATACACGTTCCTCAAGTCTAAGTCTTGGAGCGATTCCTAAAGACATTAATTCTTGAATTAAAAGCTTGAAGGCATAGGATATCTCAACAGGTGAGATTATGGCTTTATCTCCGCAAATCCTGCATGTATGCCTATTTTGTTTTGCATCGTAGTAAGCCAAGAATCCGCAGTTTTCACAAACTATTGCCACATACTTGTCAGATTCTTCAAGAAGTCTATCTTTTAAGAGTGCTGAAGCCCCGTATCCTATCAAACAGTCTCTCTCCATTTCCCCAAACCTTAGACCTCCTCCTCTAGCTCTGCCTTCGGTTGGCTGTCTCGTGAGCATTTGGACTTGTCCTCTTGCCCTTGCATGAATTTTATCGGCTACCATGTGGTGCAGTTTTTGATAGTAAACAATTCCTGTGAATACATCGGCAACTAGTTTTTGTCCAGATATCCCATTGTAAAAAACTTCTCTACCGCTATGTTGGAATCCAAGCTTCAATAGAGTGCCCCTAATATCTTCTACTTCTTCGTTGTCAAAAGGAGTTCCATCGACTGGGATGCCTTTTATAGCCGCTATTTTTCCGGCTATCATTTCAACAAATTGCCCTATCGTCATTCTTGAAGGTATAGCGTGTGGATTTATGATGATGTCTGGAACCATGCCGTTTTCTGTGAAAGGCATATCCTCCTCTCTGACCAAAAGTCCTATTACGCCCTTTTGCCCATGTCTCGATGCAAACTTATCTCCAAGCTCAGGTATGCGCAAATCCCTGACTTTGACTTTAACAAGCTTACTGCCCTCGATGGATTCGGTAACAAAAACAGTATCTACTATTCCAGATTCTGATGGTCTTACGCTCACGGAAGAGTCTCTTTTCGTTGGTCCCCTTATTTCGAATTCTTTATACTCTTCTAAAAACCTTGGAGGGCTTGTTCTTCCTATTAAGACTGTATTTCCATCAACGTTTGCTTCCACTGAAATTATCCCATCTTCCTCGAGTAACCTGTAGTATTTATCGCCCCTATAACCCCTTATACTTGGCTCCGGAATTTCAAATTTATCCCTTAACCCACCCAAGTATTGTCTACACTCAGCCTCGTAAATCCTGAAAAACGTAGATCTGCCCAATCCTCTTTCAACAGACGATTTGTTAACGATTATCGCGTCTTCCATGTTATACCCTTGAAATGAAAGCACAGCAACTACACAATTTTGCCCTGAGGGCCTTTCATTATAGTTAATAATTTCCATCGGCTTGGTTATGACCAATGGTATTTGAGGATAGTGGAGAAGGTGGGATCTCGAATCGGTTCTAAGAAAGAAGTTTGTGCTAAACGTACCTAAGGCTTGCTTAGCCATAGCAGATTCATAGGCATTCCTAGGTGATTGATTATGCTCAGCGTAAGGGATCAGGGATGCACAGACGCCAAGGATTGTGTAGGGAGTTAATTCGAGATGGGTCGTTTTACTGTTTATCTTGCTTTCATCTATGGCTACGAGCGCATTTTCTTCCTCATCAGAATCTATGTATTCTATTATGCCATTTTTTATTAAGTCGTTCCATTTAATTTCCCCTTGAAGAAGTTTCCTAACATGCTCTTTTGTTAATTTTGATTTGCCTCTTTCGATCACTATTAGGGGTCTCCTCACCCTACCCGCATCGCAGTTAATGTAAACCTCAGGTCTTCCACCTTTCCTCGGTGGAGAATAATAAGCTACGTTAACTTCTGGACTTATCTCACCGCTTCTTCTCAATCTCCTTATGGTTTCGCACAATTCCATTGGGTTTTTACAATAACCCGCAATTATTCCATCTATGATTACCTTTGCACCATCCTTTCGAAGGCCTGCATCAGCTCTTTCGTGAGGGACTACACCTAGTTCCTTAACTTTTTCAACCATGAGCCAAGGATTGATTCCAACAGAAGTTACGGCAGATAAAGCCAAGTTCTTTACTAGTCCACAGTTGGAGCCTTCGGGTGTTTCATTAGGACAAAGCCTTCCCCAATGCGTTGGCTGTAAGTCTCTTGCCGCAAGATTGGGTTGACTGCGGCTT
>JAWCQS010000119.1:0-3765 GCA_038869655.1 Bathyarchaeia archaeon
GGAATACTTCATGAGGTTGTTGATATATCAGAATGGGCTTTGAATAGAGCTGGAGTGCTTCCTTACGGGAGCAAAGAAGTTGAGTTGATCCTGAAACAACTTAGGAATAAAACCTACTTAAAGACCTCAAGCTGTGGCAGAGTGCTTGATGCTGTTTCGGCTTTGCTTGATGTTTGCTATGAAAGGACTTATGAAGGTGAGCCAGCCATGAAGCTGGAATCCATAGCCTCTCATGGCAATGATGTGCTTAAGCTTGAGCCCATAATTAATGGTAACGTCATCGATACGACTTACTTGCTTGAAAACGTCTTCAAAAATCTTAAAAAATTCAGCGCTCAAGATTTGGCTTACTCGGCTCAAGAGTATATTGCGAAAAGCCTGGCTCAGCTTGCAATAGAAGAGGCGAATCGATTGGGCGTAGACTCGATAGGTTTTTCGGGTGGAGTAGCTTACAATGAGCACATAACTTCTAAAATCCATAGTTTAGTAAATGAGAATAAGCTTAAATTTGTCTCCCATAAGCAAGTGCCACCAGGCGATGGAGGGACATCTTTTGGTCAAGTCACTTATGCCACTAAGATTAACTTACGGATCCAAAGCGAATCATTTATATGAACTTTCCTAATTCATTATAGCGTGAAATTATGGATCAAAAGCTTCAGCTACAGCTTCGGCAAAACTGTTCCTAGCCATGGGAATTTACTTGCTACGTATTTTCTGCCTTGGTCATAAGCATGGGTTCACTCATAATCTCCTATTAGTACTACGTAAATAAAACCCGCTTATTTTTTTACTACGGGTTTTCCTACAGGTACTCCCTTTATTACTTCTCTAGTCACTTCTTCAGACAATATCGCAATATATTATGCCGCTAGATATTAGGGCTACAATTTTATTGCGACTAACTGCCAAGTTTAATGGTTAAGCCAGTTTGCTCACAGAATTTGTTTCATGAATTAATATAGATTCACAATGGCTTATGCTCTTATTTATCTATGGACTAGGAAAATCGAATCGGAGAGCCGACCTAAACAGCGTTAAGAACGTTTAAGTCAGAGTCATGATAAATTTTTAGAAAACAAGAAAAAAAGGTTTTGATAGGAAATATTGTTTTTGTCGCTTAATTCTTCTGCTTAACCAAACTCTTCTCCCTTAGGGATTTCTGGCTTGCTAGGTCCTTTCCCTTCCTTCAAACCTTTAGCAGCTACCACATCGTCTATCCTTAAAATCATCGATGCAGCTTCTGTAGCAGATTTTATTGCCTGTCGCTTTACCCTGAGAGGCTCGATGACATTGAGCTTCAGCATATCCTTAACTTTTCCAGAAAATACATCCACCCCAGCCCAAATTCTTCCTTTTTCATGCTCAGCCCTTAGTTCAACTAAAATGTCTAAAGGATCTAAGCCTGCATTTTCAGCCAACGTGCTTGGAATAACCTCAAGAACTTCAGCAAAAGCTTCTATAGCCAATTGTTCTCTGCCACCGACTTTCGAAGCATAGCCTTTAAGTTGTTGAGCAATTTCAGCCTCAGGAGCACCTCCACCAGCAACGATTTTTCCATCTTCGATAGCATTTCTGACTACGCAAAGTGCATCGTGTAAAGACCTTTCAGCCTCATTCACCACGTGCTCCGCTCCACCCCTTACAACCACCGTGATGGCTCTTGGGTTCTTACATTCCTTTACGTATACAAGCTTATCCTCACCAACTTTAACTTCTTCTACTAATCTAGCCTCACCCAGAGCCTCTGGCGTCAAATCCTTTATGCTAGCAACTACCCTTCCACCTGTTGCCTTAGCCAATTTTTCCATGTCGCCGCTGCTTATGTTCTTTATAGCCATTATTCCTTTTTTAGCCAAGTAATGTAAAGCTATATCGTCGATTCCCTTTTCGCAAAGAACAACATTAGCTCCAACTTCAGCAATCTTATCAACCATTTCTTTGAGCATTCTCTCTTCTTCATCCAAAAATAGCTTCATCTGTTCTGGAGTATTGATGTTTATTTTTGCATCGAACTCAGTCTTTTCTATTTCAAGTTTTGCATTTATAAGGGCAATTCTAGCTTTTTCAATTCTTTTAGGCGCTTGGGGGTGAGCGACTTCTTTATCTATAACCATTCCTCTAACCAGCTCAGTTTCATACAAGCTTTTTCCATGTTTTTTCAATACCTTTATCAGGTCGATGTCGGCTTTTGTTTTTCCATCATATTTTTCCATAACTTGTCTTACAGCCTCAACCGCTATCTTTGAAAAATGCTCCTTAGCTGCAGAGACCCCTTTGCTGATCATGGAAGTTGCGGCGATTTGCCTTAAAGTTTCATGATCGTCCTCTTTGACATCGATCGCAATCTTTTCGAGTATCTCTATGGCTTTATCCGAGGCTTTTTTATAGCCATCTACGATTAAAGTAGGATGAATATTTTGATCGATTAGTTCCTCTGCTTTATCGAGCAATTTCCCAGCTAAAACCACGACAGAGGTCGTCCCATCTCCAACTTCATTATCTTGAGCTTTAGCAACTTCCACAAGCATTTTTGCGGCTGGATGTTGAACATCCATTTCCTTCAGTATAGTTGCACCATCATTCGTTATGGTCACATCGCCTATACTGCTCACAAGCATCTTATCCATGCCTCTAGGACCAAGTGAAGTTTTAATGGTTTCAGAAATCACTTTAGCAGCCATAATGTTATTCTTTTGAGCCTCCCTTCCAGTAGTTCGGGTCGTACCTTCTTTTAAAACTAAAACAGGAACATTAGCAGACATAGCCACTCTCACACACCTCCTTATGAGTAAGGTCTTCTATGTACTAAGAGTTAAACTTTAACTTTAAGTTAGTAACTAAAATAGAGAAATATTTAAATTTTTCTTGATACTAAATATAGACAAGGTTAAGTAAGCAATGGTAAAAACTTTGAGTTCAGGACTTATTGGAACTATCCTCGATGTTTTAGGTAATGAAACTAGGAGGAAAATACTCAGGTTATTGGCCGATGAGCCACATTATTTGCTTCAATTGGCTGGCGAACTCAACGTTAGTCAACAAGCTATATTAAAGCATTTAAACATACTTGAAAAGCATGGCATAATCTCATCCTTTAAAGCTGAGAGCGATTTTGCAGCTCCTCCAAGAAAGTATTATGAACTATCAAAATCACTATGCCTTATGATCGGAATGAGTAAAAATTTAGTAGATTTCGAAATGCGTGAAATAGTTTTAGAAGAAGAGCTCTCAAAATTTCCAGAAGAATTTAATGAAATTTTATTTAAAATCGAGGGTTTAGGAAAAGGGGAGCCCATAACTCAAGCTCTAAAGAACGCTAAGTCTTTATTGAAAGAAATAGACTCGAGGATTAAAAGACTAAGGGAAACTGAAATACTCCTCCTCAAGTTAAAACAAAAACTTATGGAGAAAACCCACGAGATCATACGTGAATCCTCAAACGATTTGTTAGAGCGTGGAATTCTGTACTCTCTTCTTAAAATAGACGGAAAAATAGATATAGATTTGCTCTCAGAGAAATTCAACGTTCGTGAAAAAGAAATAAAAAAGGCCGTTAAATCTTTAAAACAAAAGGATTTAATAATGATCCTAGAATAGATTTAAGACTCTAGCTTTAGCTCAGAAAAGGCTCATCGCTATGGATTTTTCCGTTACTATCTGTTAAGCTAGTTTCGAAAAATTTTCTTTAGAGACAATAGTTTAATTTAAGCTTTGAGAGGCTATCATTTTTATTAAATCGATATTCAACTTACCCGCTTCATG
>JAWCQS010000120.1:0-3747 GCA_038869655.1 Bathyarchaeia archaeon
CATTAACTATGGAAGAACTTTTGAAGGCTTTAGGCAACAACTTTCAATCTAATGAGGAGCTTAGGCAAATGCTTTTAAGCAAAGCTCCAAAGTTTGGAAACGATATAGATGAGGTCGACCAATTGGCTTCGGAGATCCTTTCGTTCTATTCAGAAGAAGTGAAAAAGTATGAGAATATGAGAGGGGGCTACTTCAATCCAGGAGCTTTTTCGATATCGGCGCATGTCGTTCTTGGAAAAGCTGTCGGAGCTACACCCGATGGACGTAAAGCCAAAGAGCCTCTATCCGACGCTTGCTCCCCTGCTCAAGGTAGATGCGAGAATGGACCCACGGCCGTTTATAAATCTTTGTCGAAGCTCGATCATGTCGCCATAACCAACGGAACATTGTTGAACATGAAATTCAACATATCAACTTTCAAGAGCGAAGAAAAAATAAAAAAGTTCATGGACTCGCTTAAAACCTATATGGATCTAGGAGGTTTTCATGTCCAATTCAACGTAATCGATCCTAGTGTGCTAAAGGAGGCTAGGAAGAATCCTGAAAAACATCCTGAGCTACTGATAAGGGTTGCAGCCTACGTTGCCCTCTTCTCTCAACTAGGAAAAGAAGTACAGGATGAAATAATAGCGAGATCAATGCTGGAATAATCATATGAAAGGATTTGTAGTTAAAATCCAAAGGTTTAGCATACAAGATGGACCAGGGATTAGGAGCACGGTTTTTCTAAAAGGATGTCCTTTAAGATGCTTATGGTGTAGCAATCCTGAGTGCCAACTTTTAAATCCAGAAATTTTTTTCAATAGGGCAAAATGCATCCAAAACTGCGATAGATGCATAAACGTTTGCCCGATTAAGGCTATAGCCAAGGATAAAGATGGCGTGATAAGGATAGACAGAAAAGCATGTATAGAGTGCGGAAGATGCGCAGAGGCCTGTCCCTCTAAAGCTTTGACACTCGTTGGAAAAACTATGGAGGCCAGACAGGTGGTTGGAGAAGTTGAAAAGGATACAGCTTTTTATGAAAAATCGAATGGAGGGGTTACACTATCTGGTGGCGAGCCGCTTTTCCAGCCTAAGTTTACGGAAGAAGTTTTAAAATTATGCAAAGGAGAAGGAATCCATACGGCAATCGATACGTCTGGCTATGGAAATTGGGAAGGAATGAAGCAAATCTTAAAGCATACCGACCTTGTGCTTTACGATATAAAGCACATGGATTCGGCTCTTCATAAAAAGTATACGGGTGTAACGAATGAAATGATCCTTAAAAATGTCTTAAGAATTGTCAAAGAAAAAGTTAGTTTAAGGATAAGGGTTCCGATAATCCCTACGATAAACAACTCAACAGATGACATCGATAAACTGATTGGCTTTCTTAAAAAATTGAAAAGAGTTGATGAAATCGATATCTTGCCGTATCACAGGCTAGGAATCGTAAAGTATGAAATGCTGGATAGAAACTATTTATTAAAAAATGTTCAGCCACCGAGCGAAAACGTTCTATCGAAGCTCAAAAATCGTTTAGAGAGCTATGGGCTCAAAGTTCAAATCGTGAAATGAACTTAAACCAATCGCCTTATATTGAGCGTTTCATAAAATAAATAAGCTTTAGGGTTAAGCTAAATAAAGTTGGGGTGTGAACCGAGTGAAGAGTCTTCTCGAAGAAGAACTGGACTTTGAATGGTATTTAGATTTTGTTAAAAAGGGCTACGAGCCATCGGAAGATGAGCTCATAGTATTGTTTAAAGCTAGACCGGCTGAGGGGGTAACTCTAGAAGATGCTGCGGGTAGGATCGCCTCTGAAAGCAGCGTTGGAACATGGACGACGCTCTCTACTTTAACTGAGGACGTAAAGGAACTGATGGCTAAGGCTTATTCTATCGATGAAAAAGGCCTATTGAAAGTTTCATACCCTCTACGTCTATTCGAGCTGGGTAACATAGTCCAGCTCTTCAGCTCAGTTCTGGGAAACATTTTCGGTATGAAAGCCATCAAAACCCTTAAAGTGCTGGATATAGGCTTTCCTAAAGCTTATCTGGAAGCTTTTAATGGTCCATACCACGGCATGGATGGCGTAAAAGACATAATGAAGGTTTACGATAGGCCTCTGCTGGCTACTGTTCCAAAGCCTAAACTCGGGTTGGATGTAGAAAGTTATGCCAGAGTTGCCTATGATATAGCCCTGGGAGGGATGGATCTAGTTAAGGATGATGAAAACCTAACGAGCCAAAGTTTTATAACTTTTGAAAAAAGGTTGGCTAAAGTTATGAAATCCTTGGAAAGGGCTGAAAAAGAAACTGGTGAGAGAAAAGCATATTTAATAAACGTAAGCTCCGAAACAAGAGAGATGTGCAAAAGAATTAAGCTTGTAGCAGATTATGGTAATCCATTCATAATGATAGACATACTTTGCGTTGGCTTAGCGGGATGGCAAACGGCTAAAGGGGTGGCCGATGAGTATAAACTTGCCATCCATGCCCATAGAGCTTTCCAGGCAGCTTTTACCAGAAGCCCAGAGCATGGAGTAAGCTTTTTCACTATAGCCAAACTCGCTAGGCTTGTTGGCGTGGATCACATCCACGTTGGAACGAACGTAGGCAAATTGGAAACAGACATTAGAGAGTTGAAGAACATCCAAAGGGTGATAACTGAGGAGAAATTCATACCTGAACAAAACGATTTCATGCATATGCCCCAAGATTGGCATGGAAAAAAACCAGTCATGCCAGTAGCCTCTGGAGGCCTCCATCCGGGAACTTTGCCTGAGCTTATAAAGTTCATGGGAACCAAGATTATGATCCAAGTTGGGGGTGGGGTTACAGGCCATCCTGAAGGCGTTATAGCCGGTGGTAGAGCAGTTAGACAAGCTCTGGAGGCTATAAAAAAAGGCATTCCTTTAAAAGAGTATTCAAAGGAAAATCATGAGCTGGCGGTAGCGTTGAAAAAATGGGGCTACGTAAGGCCTATTTAAAAACCCTCTGTAGAAAAACAATATAAACTATGACGGTAATCGTTTTGAGAAAAAAAATTTTTAAGATTTTTGGTTTACTCTCCCCAACGATCGCGTATATGTCGATTGCTTTAGCTATACTCAAAGCTCCCAGCTTCTCTTGGACTAAAAATGCTTTAAGCGATCTAGGGGTAATCGAAAACTCAGCTTTACTGTTTAACTCTGGCTTGATGATCTCCGCCGTTTTTATGTTTATCTTCGGCATCGGGTTAGTTGGCGTTTTTAAAGGTCTGCTCGGAATGCTTGGAATCACTTTTTACCTGTCAAGCTCTGTTGCCCTTTTCGCCATAGGTTTGTTTCCCGAAAACACCGGGCTCATCCATTTTTATGTTTCAATAGCCTTTTTTTGCTTTCTCTCTCTAGCTTTAATTCTGTTAGGATACTCTTCACTAAAACACTCAAAAACAACTTTTGGCTCCATCACATTGGCTTTAGGTATTTTTACAGCTCTCGTTTGGATCTTTCCTTGGAGCAGCGCAGCAATACCTGAACTCATAACCTCAACTCTTGGAGCTTTATGGACCGTTCACACAGCAATCAATGTTTTGAGATAACCGACGCAACACTATTATGTCTGGAGAAAGCCTAAAAGAATTTATTCAAAAATCCAAAATCGATGCGAGAATTTTAATTTTTAAAAAGCCAACGAGAACTGTTAAGGATGCAGAAAAACAGCTAAGTTTCTAAAGAAAGGATAATAAAAAGCATGCACTTAACAGATTAGAACGGAACAC
>JAWCQS010000121.1:0-383 GCA_038869655.1 Bathyarchaeia archaeon
ACTTAAAATAATCTGCATGGATTAAAAGCATCCTCATCTAAAAGCACCCTTACGATTTTTGGCTTCCATGGCTATCCCATGAAACGCCATTTTTCGATAAGCCTTTGTTTTTTTGTTTTCTTTTTTACTTCTTTATAATGTTTTTTACACAAATACGCTCTTCTGCTAGTGCCAACGTTTAGGCCCGCTTCAGAAGCTTTTTCATTCGATAACGACCTAACGGCGGGTTGATCGCATCCTACTACGCTACAGTTAATTCCTTTCCCTATTTTTCCTTTTTTTAAATAATGCTCAAAAAATATCTACAAAAGAAGATTTATTAGCAAATATTTCAAATAGATTAAATGTTTCTTTTTCAAGATTAGAAAGAGAATGGAAATATT
>JAWCQS010000121.1:393-3747 GCA_038869655.1 Bathyarchaeia archaeon
GCTCTTCACCTAAGGTTTAATTCTTATTAAGTTAATATCCATTATGATTATAAGAATTAAATGCCTAAAAAGCCATAAGGGGTTGAAGGCCATAGAGAGGTTAAAACAGAGATTCAATGAGTATGGAAGTCTATTCTTAAAGTTTTTTGCATCGAAACTCAATAATTTGGGAATTTCCCCAATCCAGGCTAGTTTAATCAGCCTCATCCTAGCTTTTCTTTCAGCCTTAAGTTATTTCATGGCCAAAAACAACGTTTTGGCTTACTATCTAGCCCCCTCTTTCCTTTTGCTCTCCGGTTTTTTTGATGCCTTAGATGGAGCGATTGCAAGGCTTTACGATAAAGTTTCTAGATTGGGAGGTTTCATTGATTCCACGTTCGATCGTTTGGGCGAGGCAATAGTCTATTCGGCTTTAATGCTCGGAGAGCTGGCTAGTAGCCATTTGGTTCTGATGGCATTAGTCCTTTCTTTTATGGTAAGCTATACTAGAGCAAGAGCTGAAGTTGAAGGAATTGATTTAAAGCCCATAGGAATTGGTCAAAAACCCTTAAGAATTTTGATCCTGGCGATATCGTCTTTTTTAAACCAAATCGGAATAGGCTTAGTATTAATAACCCTTCTTGCCTTAATAACTTTTATCCAAAGGCTCGTTTTCGCTTATAAAGAAATGCGTTAAAAAGCCCTTCTTTCTTCTTTAGCCCTCACCTTGGCTACACCGAAGTGTACAGCGCAAGATACGCAATAGTACTTTACAACCTTTTGCCTAGCGATGTAGGCTCCTTTAGCCCTGAGCTCTCTAGCTAGTGAAGGTTCGACTAACGAAACCCAAGTTGAAACTTTCTTAGCCTTATCACGTGGAATGAGCATCCCGCAATTACTGCATTGGATGAGCTCGCTTCTCCCTTTTCCTCCTTTGGATCTACCCCTCGATTTTCGCTTTTTTGGCATAAGAATTTTAACCTCTCTATGCTATAAAGTTATTTAAACTGCTTACTAAATCTTACTGTTAGCTTCATTAAAAATTTAGTAAGCCCTCGCAAAGTAAGCAACTTTTTTAGCCTCCTCTCCGCAGTAGATGCATTTTGAAAAAACTTTCTCATCCTTGAAAGGAATTAATCTGATCGTGGCTCCTGTTTCTTCCTTAATCTTATCCTCGCATTCGGTCCTTCCACACCAACAGGCTTTTATGAATCCACCTTTATTCTCAAGGATTTCTTTAAATTGTGAATAATCGTATGCTGAGGCTTTATGTTCTTCAAGGAGTTTTTCAGCTTTATCGAGTAGGCTTGCTTGAATTTCATCCAATAGCTTTGATACTCCATCGATAAGCTCTTCATCCTTTATAGTGATTTTTTCAAAGTTGTCCCTTCTAGCAGCGGTTACGCGCCCTTCTTGAAGATCCTTTGGACCTATCTCTATTCTAACTGGAATTCCCTTCAATTCCCATTCATGGAATTTCCATCCAGGAGTGTACTGTTCCCTATCGTCCAGCGATGCGCTGATTCCATGGCTCTGTAGCTTCTCTAATACTTCTTTTGCTTTAGAAATGACTTCCTTTTTAGCCTTTTTATAGAATATAGGTATGACGATTACTTGAATTGGAGCTATTTTCGGTGGGAGCACTAGTCCTCTATCATCCCCATGCACCATTATTATGGCTCCGATCAAACGCCATGAAACTCCCCAGCAAGTCTGCCATACGTAATGTTCTTTTTCATCCTTTCCAACATACTTTATACCGAAGGCCTTTGAGAAATTTTCTCCCAAGTTATGAGAGGTTCCCATCTGTAATGCCTTACCATCAGGGATGATTGCCTCCAAGGTCGTAGTGTAAAGGGCTCCTAAGAATTTTTCTCTCTCAGACTTTTTCCCCTCGATGACTGGTATAGCCAAGTAGTCTTGAATGAACTCCTTATAAACGTTGAGCATTCGCATAACTTCTTCCTCAGCCTCTTCTTTTGTGGCATGGGCTGTATGGCCTTCTTGCCATAAAAACTCGCTAGTACGAATAAAAGGCTTTGTCGATTTTATTTCAGCCCTAAATACTGAGTTCCAAAAGTTTAGAAGTATGGGAAGATCTCTCCAGCTTCTGATCCACTTTGCGTAAGATTCGTATGCTATAGTCTCTGAAGTCGGCCTTATTGCGTATTTTTCGCTCAATTCAGTGTCTCCGGCATGCGTGATCCAAAAAACTTCTGGAATGAAGCCTTTAAAATGCTCAGCTTCTTTTCGCAAAAAGCTTTCAGGTATGAAAGCTGGAAAATACGCGTTTTTATGCCCGGTCTCTTTTATTCTTTTGTCTAGATACTCTTTAATTTTTTCCCATATCGAATAGCCATAGGGCATCACTATGATAAATCCTTTCATTGGCGCATAATCTGCAAGCTGAGCTTTCAAAATTACCTGTGTGTACCATTCCGAGAAGTTCTCGCTTTTCTTGATCGTTATCCCTATATCTTTACTCACTGTTTTTCCCTCAATCAATTCTATGCCTACAAGCCATTCTCTTGGAGTAAAGCATCCTTTTAAAACTTGTTGATCAATAGGGCTTTAAAACTTTACCTTTAAGGATTCCGACTTCATGAAAGCTGCCCTTAATTTATAGGTTGGCTAGTCCATAGTTGAAATGGTCTACGCGACAATGGCTCAGTGTTTTTCCTGATTTAAGGAAACTTCCAGCTCTATTTCTTCGATTATTTTTTCTATAGGTTGATGTCTCTCTTGTGGCGAAAGCTTTTTAATATCCAGACTCATGATAACTCGTATACCAACGATTCAATAAAATTTCGCTTTATATTCTAATTTAGAGAGTTAGGCGAAATTGCGTCATAGGAGAGTAATATGATGTCTGCTGTTTCTACAATACTTACAATAGTCTTTTGGATATTTATTATCTTGATAGGTTGGTTTATTTTCGTCGAGGTTGTGGTTAGGATTATACGTCGATACATCCACTTTCCGATTCCTGCATTTGCTGCCCGACTTATTGATAATCCTCTCAGAAGGCTAATTCAACCACCTGCGAAGGTAGTTGACTGGGTAGGCATCCAAAACAGTATGTGTGTTTTAGAAATAGGTCCTGGTCCTGGAACTTTTACGATTGAAGCAGCGAAACGGGTTGGAGAAAAAGGAAAGGTGTTTGCTATAGATATACAACCAACTGTAATTACAAAACTTAATAGAAGGCTTCGGAAGGAGAAAATAGCAAATGTGATGACAAAAGTGGCATCTGCTTATGAACTCCCATTTCAAGACAAAACTTTTGACCGAGCTGTTATGATTGCTGTATTGGGAGAAGTCCCTGACAAGAAGAGAGTGCTGCTTCAAATCAAGCGTGTTCTGAAAGATAATGGC
>JAWCQS010000122.1:0-3730 GCA_038869655.1 Bathyarchaeia archaeon
TTTCACCATAATCTCCACCATTTAGTAAGTCTTCAACTTCAGTTTTTATGACTTGCGGAAAAATAGTTACAACTTTGCAGAAAGATGAAAAAACCGAGAATTAAAAAGTCAGTCGCAGATTTAAGTGCGGGGGATGGGATTTGAACTCCGGGATGAGGAAAGGATTATTGCTGATAACATCGTAATATAGGTAAGCTGAACGTGGGGAATTTAAACGGGGATTTGAATCTACTCGGGCCCGCCATTTAAAACAAAAGAAAATTTTTATTCACTCATACAACGATGATGCTCGCGTTGTAGTCTGAGTTGGAATTCCAAAATTTGAGGATTAGAGGAAACTAAATAAAGCTTAAATTAAAGCTTTTTGAATCTACCCAAGCTTTGGAGCATGCATCCAAGAGCAAGCGCCAAAAATCTTGATGAGCATCTCTATTTTTTCTTTATTATTCTATAGCCAACTTTGTCTAAATAACTCAGAACAGAGTCTAGGAGCTTGGATGCACCAAAACGAACAACATCCGTTGCTGGAAGTCCAGTCTCCTTCTCTATCCTTTCAATAGTTTCTTTGATTTCTTTATCACTCCTTTTGTAACCGTTTATTGCTATTCCCACAACTTTAGACTTAGGACTGACTTTCTCGATAAGGCTGATTTCTTCAAGGGGCGATGGAACTTTGAACCTAGGAAAACCATCCCTAGTTTTTCTGAAAGGATCATGAACGAGTATTACAGCATCGGGTTGAGCACCATAAAGCACAGATAGGCTTTCATGACCATAGGCTGGATGGGAAAGCGATCCTTGTCCCTCGACTAGAATGAAATCATTTCCCATTTTTGAAACTTCAACAACCATTTTTTCCACAGTTCCGGGCATAAAATCTCCGGGCAAAGCATCAACAACGGCTCCAGCATCTCCACCCATCATTATTGTTGTTTGCCCAGTGGCAACAAAACCTGGCTTTAAGCCTCTAGCCTCAGCCTCCTTAATCATCTCCATTATAGTCATGTTTTTCCCCGAAGCTGCATCCGTGCTTAAAACCGCTATTACTGGAACCTTCACATCGAGGATCTCACCAGACAATACTTTTTTATCAGGAGGTGGCTTTCTAATATCGATCAATTTAACTCCATATTTTTTAGCAAGGTCTGAAAACTCCGGATCATCGTTGAAGAACTGATGTAAACCACTCCAGATCTCTAATCCATGCGTTATTGCTTTTTTAATCGTTTCTCTCCACTCTAGTGGCAATTCTCCACCGGGTGGAGCAATTCCTATTATAAGAGCTTTAGAGTTGTATTTTAAAGCCTCCTCTATGTTCTTAACTATCGGGACTCCAAGCCTCCCTATTCCTAAAACTTCACCGGCATCTTCTCCAGCCTTATCCTCATCGATTACTGCGACTATTTTGAACTTTCTTTGGTACATCACCAATCCGTTCGCAGTTTTTCCTTCAAGAGTTCCAAACGCTTTATTGGCCATTATTATGGCTGGGATCCTTTCCATTCTTTATCACCTTCCGTTGAACCAACGCATTCATATGATTGAACATCTCCTTAATAAAACATACGGTCTCATGAACTGATCATCATGTTTGGTTAAGAGCATTTGCGATGCGTAAAAGTTAATTTGAAAGTTTTTGAAAGATTCAAGTCTAATCCTCTGGCTTTACTATTAGATTTTCGTCTAAATAAAGCGTTAAGATCGCTTCCCAAGGAAGACCTGTGAAGATATAAGCCTTTTCTTTCTTTTTCTTCTAATATCTAGCCTTAAATTAACCTGGTTGGTCTTCACTCTGAAAGAACTTTGAAACAGGAAATAGGGGGGTATAAGACAATGTAGGACATTGCAATACAATGTCTTGCTAACTAAGCTTCAGCATAGCCATTGACCTACAGCCATTCTAGGCTTTTTAATGCGAAAGGAATAGGGGTATGAGCAAGCTTACGTAAATTTCCATTTCTTAAGTGATTTTATGAGCCTCGTTATAGTTTTTGAAGGAATGTTTAAAAGAAATTATTTCTTGTTTTTATGAATTTTATTAAGTATGACTACCGCATAATATGTTGCCACATCAAGGGCTGCACGGCCACAGAATGAGCAACACAACCAGTTAAAGAGTTTTATTTAAAAACTCATCTCAAAACGAAAGAAAGCTTTATGCTATTCCATATACGCTCATAGGCTTTTAAAGGCTTTTCGAGGCTTCTTTATGCTTAAGCCAAAATGAATAAAAATAATCAAGTTTTAAAAGGAGTTAATCATAATTTAAATAAGGGGTCTTCATTTTGAGTGTTGATCTCGTTTTAAAGAACGGCAAAATAGCAACTTCAAGTGGAATTTTTGAGGGCTCAATAGCCATAGACGAAAAAAAAATCGTAGCCATCGGAAAAGATGCGTTAATGCCTTCAGCAAACAAAGTACTTGATTGCTCAAATAAGCTCATTCTTCCAGGCGTCATAGATACTCATGTCCATGTTTACATTCCCGGATGGATTAAAGAGACTTTTAAATCTGGAACGAGAGCCGCGGCTGTTGGTGGAGTTACAACCATACTAGAAATGCCCTCTCTAGATGAACTTCTCACGACTACAGTAAAGGCTTTTGAGGAAAAAAGAAGAATAGGTGAGAAAGAGGCTGTAGTGGATTTTGGGCTCTATGGAGGAGAAATTCAAGACCAAAAGGACTATGAAGAAATTTCGAGCATAGTAGAACGCGGAGCTGTTGGCTTTAAAATAACCATGGGTGGCGATACGGCTGCAAAGAACGATGGGATAATCTATGAATCCTTTAAAAGAATTTCAAAATCCAACAGCCTTGCAGCTGTTCATGCCGAAAACAACGATTTATTAAGCTACTTTAAAGAGCTTATGCTTAAATCTGGGCGTAGTGATTATGCTGCGTATTCGGATTATAGACCGAGGGTTGTTGAAGAAGAAGCCATATCTCGTGCAATAGTTTTTTCAAAACACGCTGGGAACAGACTTCATATAGCGCATATGAGCACAAAAGAAGGAGCAATCCTTGTTAAACAAGCCAAGATGAATGGCTTAAGGGTTACAGCCGAAACTTGCCCCCATTACTTATTATTATCAAGAGAGGATTATGAAAAATATAGGCATTACATTATAATCAATCCACCGATTAGAACAAAGGAGGATAATGAAAACCTTTGGGATGGATTGGCAAAAGGTTTTGTCGATAACGTAGCGACGGATCATTGCGCCTACTATAAAACCGAGAAGGATAAAGGTTTAAAGTCTTTATGGGATACTCCTCCTGGAATTTCAGGCTTAGAAACGATGCTTACTTTATTGCTTAGTGAAGGTGTAAACAAAGGAAGGATTTCCATTGAAACTCTGGTTAGAATAACCTCGGAAAATCCAGCAAAGAATTTTGGGTTATACCCTAGGAAAGGCTCATTACAAGTAGGCTCTGATGCTTATTTTGTTATAGTTGATCTTAAAAAGGAGCATATCATAAAAAAAGATTTGCTTGAATCTGCTGGAGATTTTACTCCTTTTGAAGGATGGAAGCTTAAAGGTAAGCCCTTGATTACCATAGTTAGAGGAGAAATTGTGGCTGAAGAAGGAGAAATACTTGCAAAAGAGGGTTATGGAAAATTCGTCCCTTCGAGGCGTTAACGAAGTCCTTTTAAAATTCATCGAAGCAATTCTTGAATTAGAAAAAGCTCGAAGTACTTTTTAGCCCGCACATTTTTCATTAATTTGAT
>JAWCQS010000123.1:0-3672 GCA_038869655.1 Bathyarchaeia archaeon
TCCCTTTCTAAGATTTCGACCAATGGAGTTTCGATTATAACATTGGCGATTATTTCATCCCTTAAATCTTCGTTTAGCTTATATCCAAAAACTTGATTAATTTTCGCTTCTTCATAATTGAATGAATGATTACAGTTCAGGCATTCATGAACAACATTCGGCAAGCTGAAATTTTTTCCACATTCATTACATAGATAAACGTTCTCGAATTTCCGGTAATCAGTTCCTATGAGCTTTAAGGTTTTATTGCATTTTGGACAAATGTACTCGCCATCATGAAGGAATTTTTCTAAAGAATCGACAACCCCACACGCATAATGCTCTATCAATGTTTTCTTTTCTAGATTAAAACTCGTGCAAAAAGGACATAGATATTTATCCTTCAAACTACTTGAGTTGCATTTAGGACAAACGATTTCTATACCGACCAAGTAAGGCTTAAGGATTTCTTTTTTGGCTAAATCTTCAAGGATAGGACTGGTTTTTTTTCCTAAAATCTTATCCACAGCTGGATACGTATAACCTTCTTTACCGAACTTTGGCTCCAGGTATTCAACCTCTTTGACTATATAGCCTAGTATCAATCGAGTTTCTTTAATTTTATACAGCCTCATTCGTTCTTCAGGCTTTAGCAATTCGACCAATTCTTCCAAAATTTCCACAACAACGCATTTATTAGTATGTTAGAAGTTTATAAACCTTTTTATAAGCTTTTAAATGACAATTAATTCATAAAGATTTAAGCAGAAAACTTCAAAATGGTTTAGGTAGAATAAAATTCTTCCATAAAGAGTTATTTTTGCGATTTACGAAACTATTGGATTAAACAGGTTTAAACAAGCCATGAGTAGGTGAGGTATGTTTGGTGTTAAATGAAGAGTTGGAGCATTGGTCTCAAAAAGAAAGAGAGCTTAGGGCTATGCTCAAAGAATTGAAGGAAAAACATGGTTGCATCGCATTAAAGCTTGGAACAGAAGTTGAAGATTGTAGCTTCGAGTTCATAGATTATGTGAACAAGTTGGCTCAAGGAATAGTTCCTTTAGTGGTCAAAATTGGTGGACCCGACGCAAGGAACGATATCAGAAAACTGATGGAAATAGGAGTCCATGGGTTAATTGCTCCGATGGTAGAATCGGTTTATGGACTTGAAAACTATGTTAAAGCCTTGAAAGATATAGTCGATGAAGAAAGGCTAAAGTCGATTTTAAAGGCGATAAACATCGAAACGGTTGATGCCTACAATCGACTTGATGATATGCTAAAATCTCCAGCCATCAAGGAGATTCAGCAGATCACGATAGGAAGGGATGATTTATCCAAATCCGTAGGGAAAAAGGTAGACGATCAAGAAGTGATCGAAATGACTAGGAGGATTACGGAAAAAGCCCATGCCGCTGGAATGCTCGTATCCGTTGGCGGTGGCATTACGCCATCCAATGCCGAACTAGTAGCTACGGAAATCAAGCCGGACAAGATAAATACAAGGAACGTTGTTTTTAGCCTAAAGGATTGTCCCAACATCAAAGAGGCTTTAAAAAAGGCGCTGGAGTTTGAAATGGCTTTGATGAAGAATGAGGCGGAAAAATTAAGTAAGAAAGTGGAGGCTTTAGAAAAAAGGATAAAAGTTTTAGAGCAAAGGATAAAGGAGTAGCTTTAACCAAAATCAATTTTTTAGAACCTTACAAAATCATAAAACATTAATATTGAGTGAAGCCATAATAAAAATTCAATGAAAAAAATTGAAGGAAATAAAAAGCATACTTGCCATCGTTTTACTCAATTCATTATTCATAAACCTAATCGTAATTCCGATTCCTTCAAACAATGGAGAGAGAGTCTTAAACATAACCTTAGATACAAATCAGCCTGTGTACAGCTATTGGAATAAAGAAATAAAGATAACCGGTTCAGGCTTTGAGAGTAAAAAGCTTTATCATGTATGGATTCGAAGGATGCGTGAAAATGCTTCCACCTATACTGGACTGTCCTTCACCGCTTCAAACGAAGGCCTTATTCCTGCTAACGCCATAATTCCTATAGCCACTTCTTATAAACCAGGATCATATCAAATCAGTGTTTCGAGTTCGGAAAAAGTCGATAATCAGATTGCAAAATGCAGTTTCGGATTGTGGGGAATCAGTAAGCAAGTTTATCAAAGAACAGAAACTGTAGTAATCGATGGTGGAGGAGTTTGGCCGAACAATGGTATGAAAATGCTCATAAGAAGTCCTACTGGAACTTACGTGAGTGGCCTAACATTGATCGCTAACAAGTATGGGGAATTCAGGCATGAATGGAAGACCTCTAAATCGGATGTTTTAGGCTTATACGATGCCTTTATAGATGGGGTTGGAACTTATGATGATCCAACCGAGAGTTTTTTTCATAAGGCATGGTTTACTCTAATTGCGGCAACGCTTTCGATAGGAATTCATGCTCAGCCTGAAAAATCGTATAAAAGAACGCAAAAAGCTTCAATACTTTACAAAGTTTCATATCCTAGTCAAGAGCCAGTAACGGACATAAAACCTAAATATGCTCCTTTAGAGTTGATGCATGATCAAAAAAAGATTACCGAGTTGATACCTTCATGCGTGGATTCTACGAATGGAATTTGGAAAGTTGATTGGGTCATTCCAAAAAATGCTACGCTGGGATCAAACTATAGATTTAGGCTTATAGCCAATGCTTTCGATGACGGCTTTGGGAATTTAGGACCATCTGAAGAATTGATCTCAAATAAATTTGAAATAACTTTTGGAGAGCTTGCGATAAAACTTTTATTGAACAAAACAAGTTATCAAATCGGTTTTGAAAAGCTGGAGATTCCGATCAGAATTGAATACAATGATGGATCGTTGTTAGCTGAAGGTTTAGCTAATTGCACACTTTCGCACGGAGATTATTCAGTAGTTTTGCCTTTAGAATTCATTAAAGAGAAAAAAATATGGTATGCTTCTTTTCCGATATCGGTTTTAGAGGTTTTCCATGTAGGGAAGTGGATTATTAGAATAAATGCGATCGATAAGTTTGGAAATCTTGGTAGCTATGAAGCTTCGATTTCAATGGAGCCTTGGTTGCTTTCTTTATTAGTTTTTATTTTTTTGCTTATAGTACTTTTAGCTTTACGTTTAAGGCGCAAATACTGGAAAATCATTTATTCGAAAGTTAAAAACCAATTCATTAAATTATCGATTAAAACTTAAATCCAAACCTCTTGATCCTCTTCTTGCTTTTTAACCTCCAATAACCACTTAAATCCCTATAGAACTCTTCGTTTAGTTCCAGTTTTACCACCCCATGAACTGGTTTAATCGAGCTTTTTCAATGGAGAATTCATGGTAAAACTTGTATATTAATGTTTCTATTTTGGTACATTAATGTATCAATTAACATCGTGAGCGGGGGAATTCCGCATGCTTCGGCGGTGGAGTAAGAGCGAACTAAAGGCTTATGAGAAGGAAAAGAAAATATGCCCGCCAACCTTTGGGGCAAAGGATCGTGACACATACATCGTCCAGTAGCTATGCGTCATGCAAAGCCGAATGGATAGCCCGATTTTAAGCCTGTAAAGGCGCTAGTAGGTCGATTGAAAGCGAGAAGCTCATAGCCTTTAGGCGCGGGTAGCTCACGTGAAGAGCTCCCCAGTTATTCCATGCAAGCTTACTTCCT
>JAWCQS010000124.1:0-3660 GCA_038869655.1 Bathyarchaeia archaeon
CTACGCCTTTCTCATCCTCGATAGGGATAATCCAGTTAGTGTTGAATGAGGTAATTGCCCCTACTTTGAGGTTGGAGGTTGCTGCCTCGACAACCGCTTTAGCTTTTGCAGAATCTATGGTTAAATTCTCAGAACGACTCTGGTTCCAGCGTGGGTGTCCCAAGAAGCCCTTGCGCATGAAAGAGGTTTTTGCCCCTACAACCATGCCCGAACCCCATCTTTCCTCACTTCCATAGACTCTTTTACGGTCATTATCTATCCAATTTGTTTGCGGGAACATTGATTGTGCGACAACAAATGCCGAAAAGATCACTCCTACGAGCAAAAAAGTTAATGAAGTCCCGATTACCCACTTTTTGTTTATTTTCATTCCTTCACCCCAATTTTTGATCTTAATTTCGATCGATTAGTTTTCATATGATTGAAACCATATTTAACGGTTACTGAAACCATAAAACAAAAGTTTCATGACTATGAAACTGAACAAAAGCCTTATAAACTAGGTCGTAGCAACATTCAGTCATGGATATAAGAAACAGAAGATTGTTACTAACAATTTCCATATTAGCGATAATGGGTGTTTTATTCGTACTGCTTTTCAGTATTTCTGAAACAATTGTGTTTACGGTTCCGGGGGGACCCTTTATCGAAATCAGAGCCCCATGGCGGCTTCCTAGATATCCAGGTATGATCCCACATATCCTACTCTGGCCATTTTCTGTATTGCTACTTCTGGCGATAGTTCCTATTTCATATTATTTTATATCTCGAAAATTGGATGAAAAATTAGAAAAGAACCTTAAGGTGATCTTGAAACTCATTAATAAAAATAATACGCTCTCCGACATGAAGTCGATGAGAATAGATAACAAGAATATTATTTTAAAATTTTTAAGCTTGAATGAAAGGAAAGTTTTAGAGAAACTGATTGAGAGAGAAGGTATAGCATTGCAGTCAGAGATAAGTTTGATGGATGGGATGAATAAATTAAAAACTCACAGGGCTGTGAAAAATTTAGAAATAAAGGGCATAATCAAAACAGAAAGTTATGGTAAAACCAATCGCATCATTCTATCAAAAGATGTCAAGGACATATTGTTGGGCTAATGCTAGAAGATGCGCTGATGAGCTTTTAGTGGGAATTAATTTTAGGCTAATATATCACCATTAATGAATAAGTCCAAGCCTTGATTTTATGGTTTTAGCTTCCAACATACCACAAAAATCTATAAATCTATATAAGAACGATCTTATTCTGTACTCTGTTGCTGATTAGCGAGGGTAAAGCGTGATTCAAAAATATAAGTATTGGATAAAAGATTTGGGTTTAGAAGCTAAAGGAAAGCTAATCGTAGAATTGGCCGAAGCCCATATGAATGTTCTGATGAAGGTCAAAGAAAGGTTTGTAGAAGAAAGGCCTTTAGAAGGAGAAAGGATAAGCGCATGTCTCCACATAACTAAGGAAACGGCAGCCTTGGTTAAAGCTTTAAAGGAAGGGGGAGCTGAAGTTAGTCTATGCGCTTCTAATCCATTGAGTACTCAAGATGAGGTGGCTGCAGCTCTAGTTGGTGAGGGCATAAACGTTTATGGTTTCAAAGGGCAGACCCTAGAGGAGTACTATAAATGCATCGCCTATGCCTTAAGCATCAAACCAACTCTTACGATAGATGATGGAGCGGATCTTGTAACTACTCTTCATAAGCTTTTTTATAGAGAAAAGTCTGAAGAAATGGAGTTCGTTGAAAACATTGTTAAAAAAAGCTGTAAGCCTGAAAGCTTGATTGAAAGCGTGATCGGTGGAACTGAGGAAACCACGACTGGCGTTATAAGGCTAAAGGCTATGGATAAGGATGGCGTTTTGAAGTACCCTATAATAGCCGTCAACGATGCAAAAAGCAAAAGTCTGTTCGATAATCCCATCGGAACTGGACAATCGGCATTAGATGGGGTAATTAGAGCAACCAATGTACTCATAGCTGGAAAGGACGTGATAGTAGCAGGCTACGGCCAAGTTGGGTCCGGAATTGCGGAGAGGGCAAGAGGGCTGGGAGCCAGGGTTACTGTAGTCGAGGTTGATCCAATAAAGGCGCTTAGAGCCGCTATGTTTGGCTTTAAGGTAACTTCGATGAGTAAGGCTTCTGAGTACGGAGATATCTTCATTACAGCTACTGGCGATATAAACGTGATCCGTAAGGAACATTTCCTCAGAATGAAGGATAGAGCCATATTGGCTAATGCAGGCCATTTTGATGTTGAGATCTCTAAAAAGGATCTCGAGGAATTAAAAATCGATAAAAGAAGGATAAACCCATGCGTGGAAGAATATAGCTTTAAAAACGGAAAGCGGCTTTACCTTTTGGCTGAAGGGCGGCTCGTGAATCTGGCGTGTGCGGAGGGGCATCCAAGCGAAATAATGGATATGTCTTTTGCCATACAGGCCTTAAGCGTTGAATACATAGTTAAGAATAAACTTCCAGTAAAAGTTATAAACGTTCCAAAAGAGATAGATGAAGAGGTTGCTCGATTAAAGTTAGAGACGATGGGAATAGAGATGGAAAATTTAACGAAGGAACAAATGGATTATCTTTTTAGTTGGAAATTTGGAACAAAATAAAAATCTGATGGGGGTTTAAGTTTTGAGGACTAAATTTGTAGTAGGATTGGTTCTTTCTATAATAGGCATAGTGATGGTCGTTTATGCAGGCTACATTTTTAACGAATTATTTTTTAAAACTGGATTAACTCGATTGGAAGACATGCCAATATACAGCCAACATGTCATTCCTTCTATTCTAATCGGGCTGCTAGGCTTTATAGATGGGTTGGCCATTATGGGATTAAAGAAAAGCTATGCCTTATCGGTATACTTAATTTTCAATGTTGTTTGGATATACTCTACTTTGTTATTAATTCAGTATTCGTCGATTCCGATCCTTAAGGCTTCAGAGTACGAGCAAGTTTTTTATCTTTTCTTCTTGGCATTCATTATTCTCCTTGTTGGAGTACTCGTTAACAATTTTCCTAAGCAAACCTGAATCTTTTATTAAAAATTTTTGTTTTCCCAATAATCGCCGTAGATGCCAATAAAGTGAAAATCATCAGTAGCTGAAGTGTGAAATCTGAGAACTCGGGAATGGGGACTCCACTTTGTTCTAAGTAGAAATTAACGCTCGTTGATGACCCGCTGGATACTGCTATATTCATTGTCTGAGTTATATAGCCTGGATGCTCCACTTCTAATCGAAATCTTCCTACCGGCAAGAACATTTCATAATGTCCACCGCTTAATGTGGAGACAGATTCTATGATTTCTTCACTTTCATCGATAGCAGTAACCCTAGCCCATTCAAGAGGTATTAATTCATCGTACATGTTAAAACCCAACACTTGACCATAGACTAAGCCTCCACCATAGGGTAAACCATCACTGGACAGAGTGGGCTTGAGGTGAGTTGGGGCTAATGCAAGTACGCTAAACAAGAATAAGATTGTTAAAAAAAGTTTTTTCACTAAGGTTTCACCTTTTAAACTATTAAAAATTCTTCAAAGAGAGGGTTATAAATTTTATCATTCAAATGAGGGCTCTGTAAAGTTAAGGCTTATTTTGGAGCTCTCCCACGGTTTAAATTTGATGAGCCATGAAAAGCTTAATTATCCGTG
>JAWCQS010000125.1:0-3635 GCA_038869655.1 Bathyarchaeia archaeon
ACCACTATCACAAAAGAAAGACTGAAAGAATATGCATACTCCAAGGGAACGGTAAAATCGTTTACGAAGACTTTGAAACTAAGGAAAAAGGAGAATTAATCATAGAAGAGGGGAAGTTCAATCTAGTAAAAATTCCTCCAAGAACAGCTCACGCGATAGTCAATTCTGGAAAGCTTCCTATGATGGCGTTGGTTTATCTTGATGAGCCTTACGATGAAGATAACCCGGATGAATATATTCATAAGCTGGTTTAGGAGAGGAGTTTATGAGTGAGCTTGAGCTTTCCGTCGAGTTGGCTGGGGTGAAGTTAAAAAGCCCCTTAATTCTAGCTGCCGGAGGGCCTTACACGAAAGATGGAGAGACTATGGCAAAGGTTGCTAAGTATGGGATGGGTGCGATAACTACTAAAACCATATGCTTTGAGGCGGCTGAAGTCGCTAGACCATGCATGGTCAGAATCCAAGGGGGGCTTTTAAATTGCGAAGAATGGTCGGAACTGGATTATAAAGCTTGGATTGAAAAAGAAATCAAAAGAGCTAGGGCTGGAGGAGTTCCAATAATAGCGAGTATAGCAAGCCTTAAAGACGACGTAAACGAGGTTTCCACTATAGCAAGGGGAGTAACCGAAGCTGGAGCCGACATGATCGAGGTAACTGCCGGTTATATATCTGAAAATCTCCCAAGACTTGTTTCGGCGGCAAAAAAAGCCGCAGGAGGTATTCCAATTTTAGCAAAGCTATGCCTAGATCACTATGATATAAGCGGTATAGGAAAATCGTTAGAAAAAGCTGGCGCTGATGGAATATCAGCCATAGACACGATAGGACCTTGCTATAAAATAGACATTGAGACTGGAAAGCTTGTAATGGGAAGGGCCTCAGGTGTTGGGAGAATCTCTGGACCGGCTATAAAACCTACAGCCATCTATGTTGTAGCCACTCTAGCCAGGGCTGTAAAGATCCCGATAGTAGGAATGGGAGGCGTCAGCAATGGAGATGATGCTATCGAGATGATGATGGCTGGAGCCAAAGCCGTGGGCGTATGTACGGCAGCACTTCTTAGTGGATTGCAAGTGTTCAATAAAATAAACGGAGAGATAATCGACTATATGAAAAGAAAAGGTTATGATTCTTTAAAGCCTATTGTAGGGCTGGCACTAAAGGATATTGAAATACGTGAGAAAGAACAGAGAGCTGTTTATGAAGCAAGACCACCGATAATAAAGGCTGAAAGATGTATAGGCTGTATGGCTTGTGAAAGAGTATGTGGCTATTATGCGATAAAAGTGAGTAACAAAAAGCCAATGGTAAATCCCACTCTGTGCTATGGATGTGGATTGTGCATTTCAGTTTGCCCAACTGATGCGCTTCTTTCCCCATACCTAAAATGATGGGGTTAAAATTGGGTTAAAAGCTAAGATTGGAAGGTGAGAAAAACTGTTAGGAAAAATAGAACATGTAGCTATCATAGTTAAGGATTTTGAGGAGTCCTTAAAATTTTACAACGAAATTCTCGGTTTTCCAACAATTCAAGTATGGGAAGAACCTGAGAGCAAAGAAGAACCTGGAGTTGGGTTAAAAATAGCGTATGTTGGAGAGGAGGGAAACAAAATAGAGTTGATGAAATTCTATGAAGATAGAGAGCCCGATTTAGAAAAAAGGATTGGGTTAAGCCATATTTCGATTCTCGTTGATGATATAGAGAAAAAATGCAGAGAGCTTGAAGAAAGAGGAATAAGGCTGACGATGAAGCCAACAAGTATTTCGAAAGTATTAAGAATAGCTTTCTTTAAAGATCCTAACGGAGTCTCTATAGAGCTAATAGAAAGAAAAGTTTAAGCCAATACCGATTTGATGGCCTCGATTATTCTCTGCTCACTTGGGATTATTTCTTTTTCGAGCACTGGGCTGTAAGGAATTGGGACGTTTGGAGTTGAGACCCTCTTTAAAGGGGCATCCAAATAATCGAAAGCCTCGCTAGCAACTATGGCCATAACCTCGCTCGCAAAACCGCATCTTTCATAATCCTCATCGACCACGATCAGCCTTCCAGTTTTCTTAACAGATCTTATTATGGCTTCTTTATCGAGTGGCACAATTGTCCTCGGATCGATTATCTCGATGCTTACTCCATCGTTTTTCAATTTTTCTGCTGCGCTTAATGCCTTGTGGACCATCAATGCCGTAGCCACTATCGTAACATCTTTTCCCTCAAGCTTTATGTCGGCTTTCCCAAATGGAATTAGGTATTCCTCTTCAGGAACATTTCCTTTTATCTGATAGAGCAATTTGTGCTCGAAAAAAATAACAGGATCTTCATCTCTTATAGCAGTTTTCAATAAGCCTTTGGCATCGTATGGCGTTGATGGAATCACGCATTTCAATCCTGGCATGTGCATGAATAGCGAGTATAAGCTTTGGCTGTGTTGGGCCGCTGAGGATCCCGATGCTCCGATTGTAGTTCTTATGACTACTGGAACCTTTGCCTGACCTCCAAACATGTACCTAAATTTTGCTCCTTGATTTATCACTTGATCCATGCATACGCCCAAGAAATCTGAAAACATAACTTCCACAACAGGTCTCAGCCCAGTGGCGGCAGCAGTAAAGGCAGCTCCGACAAAAGCGGACTCCGAGATTGGCGTATCTCTAACTCTTTCAGGACCAAACTTTTCTAAAAAGCCTTTCACGACTCCCCAAGGACTTCCCCAGTGCTGCAAGTCTTCTCCCATTAAAAACACTGTTTTGTCTTTTTCCATCTCTTCAAAGAGGGTTTCTCTTAAAGCTTCAAGGAATGTGATTTCTCTAATTTTTTGAGCCAAGAATGAGAAACCTCCTGAACTAATAATAAGGACTTACAAAGACATCTTCGTAGGCCTCTTCAGGATTGGGAAAGGGGCTTTCTTCGGCAAACCTTATGGCTTCCTCGACTTCTCTCCTGACTTCGGAGTGAGCTTTTTCAAGCTCCCCTCGATTTATTACGTCTTTTTCTAAAAGCTTTCTTTCAATCCTTTTTATTGGACATTTTTCCTTCCACATCTCGACCTCTTCTCTTGATCGATAAGTCTCTTCTGGATCGCCTGTATAATGACCTTCCCACCTGTATGTTTTGCATTCGAGTAAAGTTGGACCATTTCCATTCCTAGCGTTTTCTACAGCCCTTTTTGAAGCTTCATAAACCGCTAGTACGTCATTGCCATCTACAACAATTCCAGGAATTCCATAAGCCATAGCCCTATCGGCTATGTTATTCAACCTAACAACCTCAGATACATAAGTCGATTCGGCGTATTGATTGTTCTCGCAAACGAATATTACTGGCAAATTCCATACAGAAGCAAGGTTTATCGACTCATGAAAAGTCCCTTGATTGGATGCCCCATCACCAAAGAAATAAGCCGCCACCTGATCCGTTCCTCTTATTTTAGCTGAAAGCCCAGCCCCTACGACTAGAGGAAAGCCCCCTCCGACTATTCCGCATGCGCCTAGAATTCCTACTGAAAAATCCGCGACATGCATTGTTCCACCCTTTCCTTTACAGCAACCCGTTCTTCTTCCAAGTATTTCAGCAGCTATGAGCCTCAAGTCACCGCCTTTAGCTATAAAATGTCCATGCCCTCTATGGGTACTGATTAT
>JAWCQS010000126.1:0-3631 GCA_038869655.1 Bathyarchaeia archaeon
ATGAGATAATCGAACCCGCAAGATCAAGCTTGATTCCAGGGTACTCTAAAGTGAAGGAGAAAGCCTTAAAAGCTGGGGCGTTAGGAGTGGCAATAAGCGGAGCCGGTCCAGCGATGATAGCCATAATCGATAGAAAAAGGGGAAAATTTAGTGAAGTTTCGAATGCTATGAAAGACGCATTTGAAGAGGTGAAAATTGTTTCCAAAGTTTATCTAAGTGAGCCTTGTGAGGGGGCACGTATAGTTGGCTATAAAAAATGACTTTTGGATGGAATGCATCGAATGCAAAAGTACTTACGGCTCAAATGAAGTAGTTTATAGATGCAGAAAATGCGGGGATCTTCTAGAAATAAAATATGATTATTCTGAGTTAAGAAAACTCATAGATTTAAGAAAATGGAAGGAAAGGGAGTTCTTTGTTTGGAGATATAAAGAAGTTCTACCAATTAAGGACGAATCAAGTATAGTTTCGATTTCTGAAGGTGGAACGAACCTTTACTCATGCGAAAAAATTCAAAAAAATTTAAACTCCGGCCCAATTTTCATTAAAAATGAAGGAGAGAACCCCACTGGTTCTTTCAAGGATCGTGGAATGAGCGTTGGAGTTTCTAAAGCCTTAGAGTTGGGAATGAAAGCCGTAGTTTGTGCTTCAACTGGCAACACATCTGCCTCCTTAGCGGCTTACGCAGCCAGAGCAGGAATCAAATGCTTTGTTTTAATCCCCTCAGGAAAAATTGCTCTAGGAAAGTTGGCTCAAGCAATAGCCTATGGAGCTAAGGTAATTCAGATAAAAGGAAATTTTGATTTAGCATTAAGAGAAGTAATCAAAATAAGTGAGTTGAAACCGAGTGTTTACTTGCTAAATTCTATAAACCCTTACAGGATAGAGGGGCAAAAAACTCTTGCATATGAGATCTGGGAACAATTGGATTATGCGCCCCCTGATCGCGTAATCGTTCCTGTGGGTAACGCTGGAAATATAAGTGCGATATGGAAAGGATTCACTGAGCTTAAAGACTTAAACCTTATCGATAATTTACCAAAAATGTTAGGAATCCAGGCGGAGGGAGCTTCGCCGATCGCGGAGGCTTTCAAACAAAATAAGGATGAGATAACCCCCCTTTCAAACCCTGAAACCGTTGCAACAGCGATTAGGATAGGCTCTCCATTAAGCTGGAAAAAAGCTTTAAGGGCAGTTAGGGAATCCAATGGCTTGATGGAAACAGTGACGGATCAAGAGATCCTAGAGGCCCAAAAACTCATAGCTAGATTAGAAGGGATATTCGTTGAACCAGCTAGTGCATCCTCGATAGCCGGTTTTAAAAAGTTGCTTAAGCTAGGGAAAATCAAAAGAAACGAAAGAGTTGTATGCGTAACTACGGGTCATGGATTAAAAGACCCTGACGTGATAATCAAAAACTATGAAAAACCCTATGAGGTGGATTCTTTTAAAGCAATCAATGAATTGTTTAATTGAACGAATGCGAAGTTGTCAAAAATGAGGCTAACTCTGATCGGTTTTGGTACGGTTGGTCAAAGTCTGATTAAGCTTTTAGCGAATAAAAAAGATGAATTAACGAAAAAATTTGGGTTGAACCCTAAATTCGTGGCTATAGTGGACACTGGAGGCGCAGCGATAGATGAAAATGGTATAAACCCATCAAAGGCTATCGAAGTTAAAAAATCAAGGAAATCAGTCGCTTTCATGGATAGGATCGGCTACCCTGGCATGAGTGCTACAGATGTCATCAAGAATGTCGAGGCAGAAGTGGTCATTGAGATGACACCGACCAATTTTTCTAACGGAGAGCCGGGCCTATCTCACATAAAAACAGCCATTTCTAGTAAGCGGCATGTCATAACGACGAATAAGGGCCCTCTCGCATTGGCTTTACCTTCATTGATGGAGTTGGCTTCTTATAACAGGGTTAAACTAAGGTTTAGCGGAACAGTAGGGGGTGGAACGCCAATCTTAGATTTTGCTAAAAAAAGCTTGCTAGGCGATAGAATAATCTCAATAAAAGGTATTCTTAATGGAACTACGAATTACATTTTGACTAGGATGTTTGAAGCTTCGATAAGCATGGACCAAGCCTTAAAGGAGGCTCAAAAAGCCGGATATGCTGAAGCCGATCCGTCGTACGATATAGAAGGAATAGATACTGCATGCAAGCTAGTTATAATCGCCAATTGGATAATGAATTTAAGAATTTCATTGAAGGATGTTAACATAAAGGGTATAAACGAAGTAACTCTTAAAGATGTAGAAAAAGCTAGAGAAGAGGGAAGGGTAATAAAATTGATAGGCTCCATAGAAAAAAAAGCCAGAGTTCGACCTGAATTGATTCCACAGAATCATCCTTTAGCTGTGCACGGGACTCTGAATGCTGTAACCTATAAAACCGAAACCTGTGGTGAAATAACTTTGGTGGGGCGTGGAGCAGGTGGACCTGAAACAGCAAGTGCAATCCTTAGGGATATAGTCGACATAAAAATGGCTTTAGTAAAATAAATCATGAATTTTTAGGTGCCAGAAGATGAAAAAGATAATGAAGTTTGGTGGGACTTCTGTAGCGGATGGAGAAAGGATAAAATATGTTACAAAGCTTATTCATGAAGAAGTAAAGCTTGGAAACACTATAGTCGTAGTCATCTCAGCCCTAGCTGGGATAACCGACAGTTTGATTCGAGCCATAGATAAAGCGAAGCTTTCGGATTTTCAGTTTATAAAGGAATTCCATGGATCTTTAGCTAAAAAACATCACGAGGTTGCGGAAGCTTCGATAAAAGATGAAAAAATTCTTTCTAACGTAATAGCAGAGCTTGACCAAAAACTAAGTGATTTGGAGAAGTTTCTTACAAGCATAGCTTATTTGGGGGAAGTCACACCCCGCTCCTATGATTATGCTTTATCGTTCGGTGAAAGGCTTTCGGCACCGATTTTAAGTGGGGCTTTGAATGATATAGGAATAAAATCCATAAGCTTTACTGTTGGCGAGGCAGGCATATTTACGTATTCATGTTTTGGCGAAGCCAAACCTTTAATGAACATCACTACGCAGCAAGTTAAGGAAAGACTTGAGCCGTTGTTAAAAGTTGGAGTTGTACCGGTGATCGCGGGATTCATAGCTTGTACACCAGAAGGCTATATCACTACTCTAGGTAGAGGAGGCTCCGATTATACTGCGACAATTCTAGGGGTTGCTTTAGAGATGGATGAGATCTGGATATGGACAGATGTAGATGGCTTGATGACTGCTGATCCAAAGATAGAACCTAAAGCAAAAACAATCGAAAAAATATCTTTTTCTGAGGCAATCGAAGTGGCTTATTTTGGAGCCAAGGTAATCCATCCAAGAGCTCTAGAGCCAACAGCAGAAAAAGGTATACCAGTAAGGATAAAGAATACGTTCAATCCTAAAAATCTTGGAACCCTAATAACTAAAGAGCAACGTGTAAAGAAAGGTGATATTGTAAAGGCGATAACAATCATTAGAGATGTAGCAGCCATCACTGTAAGTGGAGCGGGGATGGTGGGGGCTTTAGGAGTTGCAGCTAGAGTATTTGGAATTCTAGGCGAAAATAACATAAATGTTTTAATGATTTCTCAGAGTTCATCGGAAGCAAACATT
>JAWCQS010000127.1:0-3626 GCA_038869655.1 Bathyarchaeia archaeon
TATGTGGTCTTCTAAAGCCCTCAAGTGGATCCGCCTTGCATCCAAGCTTTAATGAAAGGCACCCACGAAGGCCTACGCAATGAGTATGGCATTAGATTGGCCAGCTACTTCTTAAACTTCAAGCAGTACAACCCAAAAACTGTAAGAGAAAATATTCTGAAAAGCTGGAATAAACTTAACACTCCTGAGCTGTCATGGAAAGAACTAGACGGCATTATGAAAAGCGCCATTCAAGGCAAGTATGTTTATGGTTGCACAGATCAAGTATTGAAAAGCCAATGTGATAGAGATAAGTGTCCGATATCTCCCAAGCAAATTGCCAAACTGCTAACTCAAGAAGAGGTGAATAAGGCTGAAAAACTGCTGGCTGATCCTAAATTGCTGGACTATGTTGTTCAGTTCGGGAGAAGCAGGCTTATCGGGGAAGATAATACTTTATTGACAAACTTTGTCATTATTTGTAGTGGACAAACCAAGTATCCAATTAGTGGCATTTTAACTGGTTTTAGTGGGAGTGGTAAAAATGAATCAATTAGAGCCATAAAGCCTCTGATCCCAAATGAGTGGTTGTTTGAGTTTACCACTAGCACTTCAGAAGCAGTCAAGTATATTCCAGAAGAGTTTTCCGGCACATTGGTTATCTACGAACTTGTCGGCATAAAATCAATGACAGGTTCTTTGGGCTTACGCAGCGTTGGAGAGGGAGAAAGCATTGAAACAATTTTTCCAATGAGGGACGAAGAAACTGGCAAAATGATGTTGGGAAGACATAAAACCAACGCGCGGAATTTCCTCACAACAGAGTCTGACATCGACATACATCCAGATCTTTACCGTAGAGTTTTGAAGCTGAGTCTCAACCACAGTGATGTTTTAACTAGACGCGTCTTAGCTAAGAAACTACGAGATGCAATGCTTCCTGTAAGTTTGCGGAAAAAGTTAGGCTTGGACATTACTAATAAAATTCCATACTCAGAGAAGGATTTCCAGAACGCCTTAAGGCTGCTTGACTGGAATGTTGAAGTTGTACTTTTCCCACCATCCAGCCTGTTGCAGCTTGAAAAGTTTGCCATGAAAAAAGAGCAGAAAGTAGCCTTAAGAAGCCAAATAGAAAGAATTCTAAATTTTATACGTGTTTTAGCCATTATCCACCAAAGACAAAGAATAAACATTGAAGACAATGAGGATGGCTCCAAGTTTGTCATCGCGGATCCGGAAGATTTTGAAAGAGCCATGAGTATATTAGCTCCAAGCATAACTGAAACGGTTAGCAGACTAGAAAAGAGACAAAATGACGCCTTAGAGCTCATGAGAAACAACGAAGAAGAGCTCTGGGACAAAAACAAGTTGGCTGAAAAACTAGGCGTTTCCACCAGATCCGCAGACAGAATTTTTAAAACACTAGCTAATCTTGGCTACTTAAGGGAGATTCAAACAACTAAGCCCTATTCTTACAGCCTTGCCAACAATGAAGAAGAGCCTAAACAACTCGCCCTTTTAGAAAAGGCAAATGAATATAGGCAACTTTACAAGGAGGAGCTCGAAAA
Organism: Bathyarchaeia archaeon; assembly: GCA_038869655.1. Lineage (GTDB taxonomy): Archaea > Thermoproteota > Bathyarchaeia > 40CM-2-53-6 > JAVZFM01 > JAVZFM01. Next base: position 1,548 of record JAWCQS010000127.1, read on the forward strand.
CTTCTTAAATAACATCTTGCCAACTTGCCAAACTCTACATGTAAAGGAATTACCTCCGCCAGTCCCTGTTTGCCTACTAGAAAGTAGTCCTTCCTCTTCTAAAATAGAGTGGCAAGATGTCGACGCAACAACTAACGCGATTTTAAGCTTATCTATGCAGAACGCCCAAGAACTGCTTGCCGATTCCGAAAGGACCATAGGAGATGGACGGATCTCTAAACGGGAAAACACCATATCCCCCTTTAAAACCGATAAAACATTACTTGAATGCCCGCATTGTAAAAATATTGGCAAATCGTTGTTTTTCGCTACAGAACATGATTTGAAAATGCACATTGAAAAACTTCATATATCCTCAGACGGACTCACTTAATTATTTAATTGCATACCACCGGGCCCACTCCCATCTGGGTATGAGTCCCTTAGCCTTTTTATACTCTGGCAAGAATTCTTCCATGAGCCATAAAGCCAAGTATGTTCGCTTGCTGGAGAGCGATGAACTAAAACTTTGTTACAGAAATATGGCTAGAGGCTCGAAGGTAACCGCGGATGTCTATTTGAGACGGTTGGGCTTTTTCTGCAAAAATCATAGGATCACGCCACGTAATGAATTGGCCAGCCTAGGAGATTTATAGAACATCTTTCATAGACTCATAACCATAAACGTAGCTATAGAGATTTGAGAAGATCTTGGGCTATAATTACAATTTCTTCCCTTGTTCAGGTTCTCTAGGAGCTAGCTCTTGCTAGCCTATGCTAGAAGCCCTAGCTATCGCAAAGGATAGTTCACAAGAAGAAGCTACAATATTCATGAAATTTTTAACCATTATGCCATCATTATAGTTTATAAATTTCTTTGAAATATGAAGATAAATAAAGGCATGTAAAAATGAAGCCGGACGGAATAGTTATACTAGATTTCGGCTCCCAATATTGCCATTTAATAAGTAGAAGGATTAGAGAATTCAATGTATACTCTGAAATTCTTCCCTACGACGCGAGCGTAGAATCGATAATGAATCTTGAAAGTAAGTTCAACGTTAAAGGCATTATTCTTTCAGGAGGCCCCAGAAGCGTTTTAGACAGAGATGCGCCAAGGATCGATTTCGATATACTCAGGCTTAAAAAGCCAATAATGGGCATATGCTACGGTCATCAATCGATAGCCCATCTTTTTAACGGTAAAGTGGTGAAAAACAAAAAAGGAGAGTTTGGAGTGACTTTTGTTAACGTCAGAAAACCTGTGGGAGTATTAAAAGGCTTAAAAAACCGAGTAAAGGTCTGGATGAGCCATAACGACTCCGTAGTTAAGCTTCCAAGGGATTTCGATCTCTTAGCCTACAGTGAAAACTGCCCGATAGCTGCTTTCGGGCATAGAAATTTACCGATTTATGGACTACAGTGGCATCCTGAAGTAAGCCATAGTGATTATGGGGATAGAGTGTTAACGAACTTTGTATTCAACGTATGCAAATCTAAGCCCAACTGGAGGATGACGAATTTTATAAAAAAGGCAGTCAATGAAGTTAAGAAGATCGTAGGAGAAGGTAAAGCCATAATGGCTTTAAGCGGAGGAATAGACTCGAGCACAACTTTAGCTTTGGCTTCTAGGGCTTTAGGAAAAAACTTAACAGCAGTTTTTGTCGATAACGGGCTCATGAGGGAGAATGAGCCCGAATTCATTAAGAAAACCTTTGGAAATCTAAACATAGACTTCGTTTGTGCTGATGAAGGAGAAAGGTTTCTTAAAAAACTTAAGGGTATAAAAGATCCTGAAGAGAAAAGGAAGCTTATTGGAAAGGAATTCATAAAAGTTTTTGAAGAGATAGCCAAAAAAGTTAAAGCTGATTTTTTGATCCAGGGCACGATCTATCCTGATAGGATTGAGTCTGGCTCTACTAGGAGTGCGGACAAAATAAAGACCCATCATAACGTTGGCGGACTGCCTTTAAGGATCGAGTTTAAAGGGATAGTGGAGCCCCTCAAGGACCTTTATAAGGATGAAGTTAAGTCCTTGGCCAGAAAGCTCGGATTACCGAAAGAGATTGTCCTGAGACAGCCTTTCCCCGGGCCCGGATT
>JAWCQS010000128.1:0-3611 GCA_038869655.1 Bathyarchaeia archaeon
CTATTCAAGATTTATAAACCTATCTCCGTGACGCTCTTTCATGGCTATAGCTGTGGGTCCTCGGCCACTCTAAAATTATTTGTCCAAATATGGTTATGCAAGTACTTAATCCGCTTCTATGTTAACAGCGATCCCTTGCTTGATCAATACTTTAGCGTTTTCAGCAGGTAGGCTTGCTATATCCTCAGCCTTAAAAGGTCCATAACTCCTTAAGTCTATACAGACTATAGCTGGTGTGTCTGAGATAAAGCGCAATAAAACCCTTTTTTTTGGAATGATTAAACTAGTACCCTCACTTGAGATGTACTCTTTAATCCTCCTATGAATACTCCTCAAATCATTTAAATTCTTGTAAATTGGTTCTTCTTCTTTTGCAAGCGAACTCAGGTCGATTTCTTTATTTTCGAAAAGTGAGATTAAAATTTTACTGAATCTTTTATCTAAAAGATTCAAGGCGAGCTCCCTCCCGATTTCCAACTCTCTTTTTAAAAAAATGTAATGAGTAGAGCTCGCATCTTTGCTTGATAACTCTGAGCTCAGTTTTGAAAAATACTTATGCAAGCGTTCATAAAAATCCTTTGGAATAGCCTGTAGTTTTGGATTGTCCCTTTCTTCAATCCAAGCCCTATAAAGTTCATCATACAAACCAGTTTCCTCAATCTAGAACTTTTATCATTCAGTAATCGGGGAAGCCCTTCTCTTACATATCAATAACATGGCCGCCTCAATTGGCAAAATTTTTACTTCTTCATGAAATGGTCCATAAGTTTCTCCTTTCAACCTAAATTCGGGGGAATCTTTTATGTACACTTTCTCCTCCTTTCCAGTAAAAGCTAAAGCATCATTGAAAGGATTAAAACCATCAAGATCGTTCAAGTTCACTTCTATAACTCTAAAACCAGTTTTACTGTTCAAAGTTTCTGGAAGCCTTATCAACCTATGAATATCTGTGGTTACAACAGTATCAATCTTTACAGACAAGGAATCGATGACTTTATCTAGAATGTGAATGTGAGCTTTTCCTTTAAGCCTAAAGTATGCCTCGGATATTTTTCTCAAAGACACGTTTTCTAATTTATTTTTCTCATCCATAATTTCTTTAATAATTTTATCATCCAAGCCCATTTTGATTAAATCCGCCTCTTCTAGACTTAGAATTGAATTATAGATTCCGTTCATTACTCTACTCCTCCAGCCAGTTGATACCTTATGCCCTATGACTTCATCAAAATCAATATTTTTTAACTCTAGCATGAATAGTTTAATGTCAACTCCACTCCCTGTTAAATAATCCACTATTTCTTTTCTTTCTTCATCTTTAAGCTTAACAACTTCCTCGGCTCTCACGTGAACATGGTATCCTCTATGACCTGAAAAGTATATGTGAAAAGCTCTATTCGAAATCCCAAAATCATCCTCCAGAACCTCGATCAATTTTTTAACCTCATCCCTAGCCTTTTCAAGACAATTTTCGCAAAACCAAACTTTTTCCTCTATTTTTTCTTGCTTACAATCTGGGCAATTTTTTGGGCTAACCCCCCTTCCTTCTTTTCCACAACTTAAGCACTTCCATTCATCATGAACATTTTTACAAGATGTTTGTAGATGATCTGCATCTATATCGAAACATAGATCCGCTCCCTCCCATGCCTTCTTATCCATAGATTCCTCGGGGTTTGAATAGTAGGCTGTTGAGTTATAAGCATCTGCGGGGACAATGGTTTTAATCGAATTCCTCAATTCTTCTATATCCCTAAAGCCTCTGTGGCGAACCATTGTTCGATCTTTAAAAAGAATAAATCCAAACTCTCTTTTTTCAATATGCAAAGGAGGCTTTATCCTATCTATGTTCGATTCATAATACTCAAAAAATTTTTGTTTAAGGTAACTATCCACTTCTAGCAACTTTTTCCTTCCTTGATAATTGTTTAACCTTTACTTTGTAATACCTAACTGGATGCTTAATTCTGATACAAATTTGATCTGGTTGAGTACAGAGACCATGAGTTTTAAGAGTAGTGCATTTGGGGGGCACATACTTTATTTTTGAACCCCTAATGCCCGCTATGTGCTCAACCTGATATCTAGTCTTTCTTTCATCAAAGTCTGTTATGTCCATAAAAATCTTAATCACTTCATCCTCTTTTATTCCAACATTGATCAAAAAAGATGTTAGTGCGAATCTTCCCATATGCGGTATATGCCTCCCACTTATTAGGCCTTCATATAAACTCTTAATACAGGGTGGCATTGCAGCTAAAACTATATTTCTTGGTAACGTGTCAATGATGATCGGGACTCCTTTTTTAATGAGCGAATCTTTAATCTTAAAAGCTATGGATTTTAATGCTTCCGGTAACTCTTTTATAGGCAAGGAAGTTTTTTCTAAAACTTTCCTTCTAACCTCCTCGCTCAATAACCTAGAGAGTTCCTCCTTGGTGAGATAAACATAGCCTTTGTTTAAGATGCGATTTGTAAGTTTCCATCTAAGCTCACGCATCGGTGTGCTGTTTCTTAAGTAGTCCTTGAAATGGATTGCGGCATCGAATGTTTTCCCAAATATCTTCTCCCCGTCTATTCTCACATTCCATTTAAACGTATTTTTTGATATTTCTAGAATTTTTTCTATAGGTTCATTTTTCAAAAAGTCGTATGCCCTTTTAGACTCGGATAGAGCATGCCTATTCCTACTTTTTTCATCACCTATAAAAGCCAAAATCATTAAAGCGATTGGAAAAGAAAGGATTTCTAAGTCATCGTTTTTCCATTCCTTCGAAATCTTTCCAGTTGTTATGGCTTCTTCTAATCTCTTTTCAGCTCTGAGTAGTACTTGCTCAAATTCCCCTGATTTTAATTCATCTAAGCTTATATCTAGCTGTTTAATATACTCTGTAGCTTCATTGATGAAAGGATATTTGGCTAGATCAGTTTTGGAGAATCCCAATTTTTAATCTTCAATCGATTGTTTACTCACTTTCTATTCTTGGAGCTAGGTAGTAAGATAGCTTTCCTTGCCCTGGTAACTCAGATTCTAGTTTGATTGGTTTGTTTGTTGAAAATTCTAAATTCAATAAATCAGACGTTGAGGCTCCAGCTTTAACAATTTCAGCTAAGTAAGATAAGTTAAATATAGCTTTCGAGGGGCTTTTTATGTCGAACTCCAATAAAGCTTCATTTCCCTTTTCAATTTCTATTACTGCGCTACTTAACTCTCCGATTGCTTGAAGCATGAACTTCTCTACCGTAGCCTCTAGCTTAACGTTATCACTCACAGCTTGCATATCGTCTAACACTTCTTTCAAAGTTTTAGAAGCTATCCTGATTTTTGAGTCAAAAGTGAGCTTTGGAGTTGGGGCTTCTTCCCCTCCAGGTTCTAAAGTTGGAATGGTGAATTTTTTCGTTATTTTCCCTTTAAGCACTAAGTCAATTTTTTTCGTTTCTTCATCAAAAACTATTTCTAAATTTTCATCACTTTTAACCCTTTTTAATAGTTTAAGCATCCCTTTAATGCTAATTCTTGCCTTAGTTGGCCTCGAGCACGAGTAATCGTCGAAGGCTGATCTTTGCCAATCTAGATCAACCATCGCTACATGGGATGGGTCCATCGATCT
>JAWCQS010000129.1:0-1059 GCA_038869655.1 Bathyarchaeia archaeon
ATCCTGAAATCTGTTGTTTTCCCTATCCTCTCCAAAGTATCTACTTCATCAAACCCTGTTTTGAAGTTTGAATCGAAACCATCTATCATTTCTAAAACCTCCCTTCTAAAAGCCATGTTGCACCCTATCGGATAATGTGGTAGCTTAGCTTTTTCAAAAATCAATTTTTTTTCAAAAGTAGGCATAACAGGTATTATCGAGCCATTGATATATCTCGCATAAATATTTTCAGGATTCCCTGTAACTATCGTACCCCCCACAATGCCAATCGATTCATCTTCAAAGTCTTTAAGAATGTTTGTAGCCCAATCCTCCGGAACTATGCAATCTCCATCCGTAAGCGCTATTATTTCTCCGGTTGAGTTTTTAAACCCAAGATTTCTAGCATAGTTTAACCCCAGTCCAGGCTCATCAAGGATTTTAATTGGATAGTTTTCTAACACTTCTCTAGTCCCATCCGTCGAGTTCCCATCAACAACTATTATCTCGATTTTATCTTTTGGATAGTTCAACTCCATCAATGAATCTAATAAATTTTTTATCGTCGTTCTACAATTCCTTACTGGAACTACTATGGATATTTTCTTTTTAAACGAACTACCCATTTTTATTCTATCCCACAATTCATTCATAGCCTAAAAAAATTTTCATATTAGTCTTTTAAGTAAAAGGTTTAACCATCATGGTTATCAATTTAACGCTAAGCACCCATCATCAACCTCTATCTCGGAATTTTTTAAGCTCTTGTTAAGGAAAATAATAAAAATAAGCCAACATAATATAGCATGTTGAACAAACTCATCGTTTTAATCAAAACTTTAAGCGATAAAGTGGTATAGTTGCAAAAGGCTGAAGAAATAATCGAAAAAATCTTAAATGAAAGAAAGGATTTGAGTAGGGATGAAATCTTAGGTTTAATGGAGAAGAAGAAAAAGGAAGCTGAAGAAAAGCTATTAGAAAGTGTGGAAAAACAAGCCCTTGAAAAACTGAAGCGTGGCGAAAAACTCACTTGGGAAGAATTTAAAGTGTTAGCCGAGAAAGGATTAGCATAAACTTAAA
>JAWCQS010000129.1:1069-3600 GCA_038869655.1 Bathyarchaeia archaeon
GGGCTGCAAGACTAGTGGCACAAGAACTTCTTATAAAAACTGAGGGGGAAAAGCTTGAGGGAGTATCTATAAGTAATCTCTATGATGGATTGAACGATGTGACTCTGATAGGAAGGGTTATAACAGTATGGCCAACTCAAGAATTCCAAAGACCTGATGGAAGTTTAGGGAAAACTATGAGAGTTCTTATAGCGGATAAGAGCGGCAAAGTTCAATGCGTTATCTGGAACGATCAAGCGGAAAAACTCTCAAAGATGGATGAATTGACTGGTAAAATTTTAAAAATAGCCCATGCCTATACTCGAAGAGGGCTTTTCGATGAAGTCGAAGTGCATTGTGGAGAAAGAGGCGAACTAATATTATCGCCCAGCGTCAACGAAGATGATTATCCCAGATTGAAAGATTTTTTTACAAATTTAAGTGAACTGTCATTTGATAGACCAGAAGTTAACGTAAGGGGGATTGTAAAAACTCCTCCAAAAATGATGGCTTTTGAAATAGCTGGAAGGACTGGGAAGGCGCTTAGAACAAGGATAATCGATCATACAGGAGTGGCGGCGCTAGTGGCGTGGGATGAAAAAGCGGATGAGTTGAGCAGTTTGAAAAAAGGAGATGCAATCCAAATAATGAGTGGAAGATTAAAAAAGGGTTTATCGGGTTTTCCTGAAATTCATGCAACCAAAAGAAGCGTAGTGACATTGCTTAAAGAAAAGCCGATTGAGATGCAATCGATAACTCTTAAAATAGACAAAATATCTGAGTTAATCCCTGAGATGAGATGGGCAGATCTTTTAGTTCGTGTTGTTAAAATAAGTGAAGTAAAGGAAGTAAAGCGGGCAACGGGTGAGCAAACATTGTTAGGAAGACTATTAGTTTACGATGAAACGGGGTTGATGAGGGTCTCCTTTTGGGATGAAAAGGCTAAACTACTTGAAAAAATCAAAGAAGGCGATTTTCTATTTTTAGAGGGTGTAACCGTAAAAGAAAAATTTGGCAGGATTTTAATAAGCGCAGGGAAAACATCCTCTTTGCTAATCAACCCAGATTTAGAAGAAGCCAAAAACATCCCCCCTACGATGCCCATTAATAAAATAAGCGAATTAGGAAAGCTAAAGGGACTGGCTACGATAGAGGGGATAGTCGTTGAATCCCCATCCATCAGGGAAGTTTTTACGGCAGGCGGAGAAGCGGTTAAAGTAGCCACGCTAATGGTAGATGATGGAACAGGAATTGTTAAAGTTAATCTTTGGAGGAATTTAGCCAATACAGCCAGTACGTTAGAATTAGGAACTAGAGTAAAAATAGTTGGGCTTCAAGTTAGAACTGGATTTTTAGGAGAGATAGAGCTTTCTTCTGAGCCCATGACGGAAATCAAAGTTATCGGAAAGTATTTAATATAAAATGGGGATTGTTCGATCAAATCTTTAATCGAATGAAAACATTTATATAATATATGCTGGTAGAAAACTCATTAGAAGCACTCATCATGAAGCGGAAATCCATGAGGGCTGGAAATCAGCATTGGATAAATATTCTTCCGTTAAAGTTTTCTACCCGACAAATGCTATAGTTTTTAACTTTTAAAAATTCATCGTTATGTGAAAACAATGATAGCCACTAAGCTTGGAAAAAACATCTTCGATTACATAAATGAGGTAAAAAATTCTAAAATTAAGCAAACAATTAAAAAACGTGTGCAAGAGTACTCATTAAAAACAGATTTGATCGAAAATTTTGAAATGATTGATGAAAAGTATTTTTTAATAACTTTTTCAGCCGAATGGAGCCCAGAATGTCAAGCCCAAATCCCTGTTTTAGCAAAACTCTTGATAGTTACTAAAAATGATAACCTGATAGTTAAGGTAATAGAGTTGGATGAAAACAGGGATATAGCTGAAGAGTTTGGAGTTACGCATGTACCTACGATAATAGTTTATGACAGACGATGGAATGAGCTTGGAAGGTTTGTCGAAAAACCCAAGCACTACTCAACACTTGAGGAAGAACTCTGGGAAATTTTTGAAAAATTTTATAAAAAATAGTTTAATCTCAAATTTCATGCTTTGTTTCTTCTAGCACTTCCTTCATAGCCGCCTCTATTATGCGAAAACCTTCTTCGGCGGCGTCTCTTTTAATCGTTAATGGAGGAGCTAAACATAGGGTTGATAATCCACGCTTGGATAGAAGCACCCCCTGCCTTATGCTTTTTTTCAATATTCGATCAGCTTCTTCTATCCCAGGAGTTCTTAACTTGGGCTCTTTAACTATCTCAATACCGATCATCAAACCTTTTCCTCTAACATCCCCGATTATTTCATACTTTTCTTGAGCTTCTTTGAACAGCTTTATTAGATGATTTCCCTGTTTAATCGAATTTTCTATGAGTCTTTCTTCCCTTATCACCTCTATTGTCTCCAACGAGGCGGCACATGCTATTGGATTTCCACCTGAAGAGCTTAAATGCGAGCCTGATTCCCAGTCCATGATTTCAGCCTTAGAAATCGTTGCTGCCAGGGGAATACCAGATGCCA
>JAWCQS010000130.1:0-3568 GCA_038869655.1 Bathyarchaeia archaeon
TTTTAAATCGTGAAGACAGAAGGCTTTTATGCCAAGGGTTTTGTTTTTAAAAAAGAGCATAAGGTGGAAGCTTTGGAAGAGAAAAGGAATTTTAAAGCCTACATTCAAGTCCTTATCGTTTGTTTATTCTTAGTTTTGATTGCGGTAATTGAAGAAGTATATTTAGAGAATTATTATGTAAAAAAGTTCATCGATTTTCCCTACGAATTATCGAAAATCGATTTGGCATTATTCCCATTCATAAATAAGGGCTTAACATCCTATCCGTTGGATGTATTCTTTGGGATTGTAACGCATATCGGCTCTACGATATTTTGGTTAATATTCTCAATTATGCTTTGGGCTAGAAATAAAAAAAATGAAGCCATCCTATTGGCTATAGCCATTATAATTGGTGGGATTGTTCTCCTTCCAATAAAATTGTTTTTACCAAGAGCAAGACCATACCAAGTCATGAATGAAGTCAGAACTCTAGACATCGAATGGGGATCCAGTTTTCCGAGTGGGCATGCTAAAAATGCCTTCTCAGCAGCCGTAATCTTGAGCGATAAGTATCCAAAATGGCGTTTAGTCTCCTATGCTTTGGCCATAGTGGTTAGCTTCAGTAGGATCTATGTTGGAGTACATTGGCCAATGGATGTAGTGGTTGGCGCTTTTGTTGGATGGGCTTTAGGCATTATGGTATTAAGGCTTGAAAAAAGGATTTTAGGTTGCCTGAATATTTTAAAATTCGACCTATGATGTGAAACATTTTACCTCCGTTTATGGATATAAAATATATCCAACCATAAATGAAGACTTACTAATCGTATGTAAAGCCATCTTCTTGATAGTCTTGATGACTTAAACGATCACGCGTTGAGTGAAAATTATGAGTGGGAAGGTGAGTAGATGGGTTTAAAAGAATTTAAACAAGGCTCTGTTGTCGCAGCTAATAAAAAAATTTCTTTTATGGGTGTTTTCATACCTGTTAATGTGGCTTTAGGAGCTACTCAACCTTTATTGCCACTCCTTGTACTACAGGTAGGTGGAAATGTGGCTGATGTAGGATTGATCTCTTCAGCCTACAGCCTATTATCCGTTTTTTCATCCAGATTTTGGGGTAGCGTCTCGGATAGAGTTGGCAAGCGTAAACCTTTCATCGTTCTCGGTTTTGCTTCCACAGGGTTTATCTTAACGCTTTTCTCCTTTGCCAGTAAGGTTTGGCAATTGATTCTCTTAAACGCTTTAATGGGCTTTTTAACAACGGCTTACATTCCATCGGCTAGTATGCTTATAATAGAAGGAAGCTCAAAGAAAGAATGGACTTCTAGACTTAGCGTATATAACCTATTTAATGGTGTAGGCTGGTCTCTAGGCTTGGCAGTCGGAGCCCTTTGGCTTACTTTTGGGTCCCTTAAAACTCTGCTTTGGGTTTTAGCTTTATTTTCGATAGCAGGAGCTGTAATGAGCACACATGTGATTAAGGAGCCATTCATCACTATAGAACGATATGCGATAACAAGCTTTGCTTTAGAAATTGTGGACCATATTAGATACATTCCAACATTGATGTTTAATTTACCGAGGTTGTTCAATCCCTTTAGGTGGAGCAAAATGATTAAATTAGCTTTAGTGCGCGATTTACCACTTTTTTACTCAAGCACTATAGTTTTCTTCACAGCTTTCAGCATCTTTTTCACTCCAATACCCACGTATTTAAAGAGCCTTGGAATACTGAGTTCAACTATATTTCTTCTCTTTTTGATCCACAATTTCACAGCAACATCAACCTTCATCATCGTGAATAAGCTTTCATTAAAAGTGAGTGAAAAATCGCTCATTGAGTTGGGTATATTCGTTAGATTGATGGCTTTTTTCGCTTTTTCAATGGCATCCGTTACTGGCTTTTTCATAGGCAATGAATGGAGCATAGCAACCATCATGATTTTTACTGGAATTTCGTGGGCTTTTTTCTGGGCACCTTCATCTTCCCTTCTATCCAAAATAGCTGACCAAAGCAGATTGGGGGAGGCTCAGGGGAATCTTAACGCTATAGTTGGGGTAGGAAGTATACTGGGTTCATTAATTTCTGGGTATTTGGTTATAACTTTAGGTTATCAGCTGAACTTTTTATTATCAGCCTTAATGATGGTAATTGGGTTCGTTTTATTCATAAATTACATTTATTAGGCTTACAAGAACGAAAGGATTCAAAGCACCTTATAGAGCGAGTGGTAAATCTGCAAGAGGTTTTACATAAACTCGAAATTCTAATAGTGGCTTCTCATATTACTGAAATGGGGAGGATAATTTTTGGAACATTCATGAAATAGTAAACCCCTTACAGTCACATTTACCCATATCGCCTTGTCTATAGCTATTGGGATTTAGGCGATTATTGTATAAAAGACGATAGATGTTATGCCTTTACCAGCGATCGGTGTTCCATAAACTTTGTACGCTTAAGTCTTTTCGTTTAGACGACAAGATCGAATGGATTGATTGCTACTTCGTGTTTACAAGAGCTAATGCGATTTTATTTAAATATCTTGTATAGCGGATGACCCTTCACAGGATTTATACCAAATTCCCTATTCCCATAAGCAACTAAAGCGTCAGTTATGGAGCAGGCTTGAAAAACGAATGGGGCATACTCGATCATGTAAACAAGAAAATTCGCCCCGTAAAGGATTGGGATAGCATACGCTACGGCTTCACTGATCATGAATTCTGTAGAGCCTTTTTTATCCATGATCCTCCTCCAAAGAAGTATGCCATTCTCGGGAGCACATCCCGTAGGCAACCCAAACCTGTCTTTTATCTCGTATATTGCCATCAACGAATGGGCTAAGCTTGGAAAATCAAGAACTGCTGTATCTAAAATAAAACCCTTAAGATTTAACTTTTCAACATTCTTTGATAGCTTTTTCCATGTTTTTACCCTGCCCTTCGAGGTGGGATCATGCTTATCGAATAGATTAACTTCCACGAAGTCTATTCCTACTTCTTTTATAGTATCATACTCCTCAGCTTTTGTCTCAAGAGATATAGGTCCGCATGTAACTCTATGCTTTAATCCAACTTCAGAGACGTATTCCATAATGCGCATCCTTACATTGGAAAACATAGAACCTATATTTAATGGGGCTTCGGTCATATTTGCTAAAAAACCTATAAAAGGCTCAATGGCTTCTTCATAAGTGATGACCACATCAAACCCGTAAGGATTTCCAGTTTGATCAGAGTACTCCTCTTGCTTCTTTAAAAGCCTTTCAGCTTCAGCTTTATCAAAAATTCCTTTCCTATGATCCTTTACCATAGGCTCTCCCTCATAGAATATGCAACCATAGAGTACGCATGGATTCTCCCCTGGCCTCCCTCCAAGCTTTAATTTGGCTATTTCAAAAACCTTTTGCTCCGCTTCGAAATTAAGCATACTCGCGTAACTCCTCCATCAACCTTTTGGCCAAGACCTGGGCCTCTGTAGCGTCTCTTCCATATCCATCAGCATCGATCTCTCTAGCGTATTCTTCGGTAACAGGCCCTCCGCCGACAATTATCTTTATCACCTTCCTTAATCCGTTAT
>JAWCQS010000131.1:0-3512 GCA_038869655.1 Bathyarchaeia archaeon
ACTTACTGCGGAAAGGATATGCAATCTAAGGAGGGCTTTCAACACAAGGGAGGGCATAACTAGAAAAGATGAAGGTTTACATCAAAGGTTTACGCAAGAGCCGATGCCCGGAGGACGTGCCAAAGGTCAAGTGGTCCATTTAGACGTTATGCTGGATGAATACTATGAAAACAGGGGCTGGGATAGAGAAACTGGGTTACCTTACAGAAAAACTCTAGAGAGAGTTGGTTTAAAGGAAGTGGCCGATGAGCTCGAAAAGCTTGGAAAGTTAGCCGGATAACTACAAACTCAAATTTGCTGTAAAGCTTTCAATCTCTTTACGATGTTTGGATGAGATGACAGTAGTTCAAGCACTCTATCAACAGTTGATATTTTTCTTGACATAACTTCTCTGACCAACTCCTGATCAGTCCTGAAACTCCTAGCTTGAGCTATCTTCACCGCATCACTCTCAGCCCTATCTGGATCCTCTATGAACAATGTTTTGAAGCTACTCATTCTAGAAACTTCTCTGCGATCCCGCTTGATCTTGGCATTGGACGACACTATCTTAGCAAGAGCTTCGGAGAGTTTTCTAGGGCCTTCATCGACTATGCTCGCGCTATGCCGGTCGGCATAGTACTCACGAAGACGACTTAAACTGAGAGCAAAAAGTGTTAGTATCCAGTATATGACCATGGAAACTAGACCTACCAGTACAGGGATTGCTCCTCCACCCTCTCTCCTTCTCTCAATCCCGAACTGGGCCGACATCATCATGGAGTAACCTATAAAGTAGAATATAGCTGGTAAGACAGAGACGAACATCATAATCTGAACATCCTTATGCTTAAGGTGCCCCAGCTCATGACCTATAACCGCCTCAACCTCCTCTTCCTCCAGCTCGTTAAGTAATCCTTTCGTAACCGCTACCCTGCTGCCGGAAATGGGTGAGCCGTAGGCAAAGGCATTCGGTATGGGTATGTTAGCCAGCATCAACTTGGGCATCTTCAAACTAGCCTTGGAGCTTAACCTTTCAACTATTCCATACAGCCTTGGATTTTCAGACCTTGAGATCTCATGCGTACTATACATGGCATCGATCAAATAGGGTGCGAAAAGCCATTGGATCAAGTTGAATATAATTACGGTGAAAGCTAGGGAGATTAGGTCAAACGTACCCATAAGACTCATTATTAAAGCGAAGGCTAGGGTTGAAACTGCGATTATTAAGGCTAACGTTCCGACCATCGATAAGCGGAGTTTGAGCAAACTCATATCGCATCAACGATTAATTAAGTGAAATCCCTTATAAAAACATTTTCCTTCACTATCGAAATTTTATAAGTTTTGTTATGAACCCCTCGATAAAATGAAGGAGTTAACTCACTTCTATGAGCATAATTAGTGGTTTCTGTTCGATTAAGGCCTCAAGCCATTCATTATGGCTACCATAAGCGAGGAAGTTAGCAAATCGGCTGTTGTTCCAGGGCTTAAACTATTTTTCTCATCAGCCCTGAGCTCTCCATCAAGTTCGGTTAATCTCTTAATTCCTTCCTTTGTAAACATGCCACCAAGCTCTAACACTTCTTTGGCTTTTTCTGAAACTTCCCTGGCTATAGGTTGACCAACTCTTCTGGCTATTAAGCTATCAGGATTTCTTGCCAATATTTCTAGAAAAGTATGCACTACGGCATGGTTTATATCGCGTGTACGCGAGTATAACTTCATCAGAGTTGGATAGCCGAATTCGAACGTTAATCGCATAGAAGTTATCCATTCCTTGGCTATCGTGTCCCAATCAGCCGATACTCGCATAACTTCGTAAAGGGTTACCCCTTTTTTGATGAGCTTTTTTTCAGCTTGAGGGTCGTAAACATCTGGGGCTTCTTTCTCCTCAACTTTTCCCAACCCTCCCGGTTTAGCTTCTCTTATAGCCCTATAGACATAAACAGCGTCTTGAGGAGTCGTAGACTCAACTATTGATCTTATCCCATCCCTCCATGAGTTGATGGACACCTTTCCATGCCTTCCGCATACAAAACCGTAAGCAGAGGATAAAGGAATTAAAAGCATAATACTGCCAAGATGCGTATTTGCACCGTTATGCCACCTTCGAACCTCAATGATCGCATCGTATATCGCACGCCCCAACATTATCCTTTCTAAACTGATTTTTCCTTTAGAAGCCTTTATGCCTTTTATAACAGATTTTCTTATGCTTGGCGATATGGCTATGCTGCCAGCTATAAAATGCTCGAACCTCACATCTTTAAAGTCAGCGGTTCTATGAACGTTTCCAGGCTTTGGCCAACCACAAACTTCAAGAGCGCTTGCCAATTGAGCCGCTCTCACTACGTTATCAACTACGCTTATAATAGAAGGCATTTTAATCATTCTTTTCTCCACTAAAGTTCTTAATTTAAAGTTTTAAAAGTTTTTGTAAGGATTAAACTATGTAAGGGATAGAGGATTTGAGCTCGAGTTTGCTGAAGAAATTTAAAATTGAGCCACCGATTATCATAGTAAACTTTAAATGTTATGGAGAGGCTACAGGAAACGATGCTTTAAAATTAGCTAGGATGGCTGAAAAAGTAAGCGAAGAAACGGGAGTAAATATCGCGGTCACCCCTCAATTCACAGACATTAAAACTATTGTGAATGAAGTAAAAATCCCTGTATTGGCTCAGCATGTTGATCCTATAAAGCCTGGCGCTTTTACAGGTCATGTTTCTTTATACGCTTTAAAATCAGCCGGAGCTATAGGATCCATGATAAATCACTCTGAGAAAAGACTTAAACTATCTGAAATAGATGAGATATTGAGCCTTATTAAAAACAACGGAATGGTCTCGGTTGTATGCGCTAACACAGCAAAAGTTAGCGTTGCCTGCGCAGCCTTAGAGCCTGAAATCGTTGCCATAGAACCCCCCGAACTCATAGGAACTGGAATTGCCGTTTCAAAAGCAAAGCCAGAGATTATAAAGAATACCGTAGCATCGATAAGGAAAGTGAACTCAAGAGTGATAATACTTTGTGGAGCAGGCATAACAAAAGGTGAAGATGTCAGGGCCGCATTGAAGCTTGGTTCTCAGGGAATTTTAGTGGCCAGTGGAGTTGTAAAATCTAAAAATCCAGAGTTATCGCTTTATGATTTAGCTGAGAGCATGACGAGATGATAGAGCCAAATAGCAAACCTAAGTCTAAAAAAGGCTGATTCTGATCGAGCGATACAAAACTTATGGCAATCAGAAACAAGGAGTAACATTAATATGCTCTTTTGAAGCGAGGGCTCTATGGAATTACGACTATAACAATGGCTATCAAAAAGGATAAAACGTTCGGGATGAGTCATGAATTATAAAGGAATCGTGGATTATTGATTAAACCAGTTAAGGTGGGCAAGCCTCTTGCGTGCTGAGGTCTTCGTTAAAGGGATAGTACAAGGCGTAGGTTTTCGACCTTTTGTTTATAGAATAGCGGTTGGAAATAAATTATTTGGCTTTGTAAGGAACCAAGGTGATGCTGGAGTA
>JAWCQS010000132.1:0-3511 GCA_038869655.1 Bathyarchaeia archaeon
AAGGCGCTAGTAGGTCGTCTGTGAGGCGGGAAGCTCACAAAGTTCCACCTCCTACTGGTGGGAAAATCGCCACTACATCCCCATCCTTAAGCTCAGTGTTAAGCATGGATAACGCATCTATCCCGATTCCGTTTACTAAAACCTTGATAAAAGGCTTCACCTCACCCTTGGATTCATCAATTATTCTTTCCATTAATTCCTTTCCATAAAGTAGCTTTAGTCCGTCCATCAAATCCTTAACAGTGTTCCCTTGAACTTCAATTTCTTTTTCTTTAAATCCGAGTAGCTCAGCGAACGGCCCTATCGTTCTAATTTTAACTTTAACCATATTCATCATCTACTTTCTAAGCCTTTAACTTTCCAATAATTTCTTCACCCTTGGAAATCTTTCCATCTCCATATGGGGAAAGTACATAGCTTTTAAAAATTCATCTTTAAACTCGGGATCGTTAGCCAACTCTATATATTCGATTTTTTTAACGATCTCTTCAGCCTCTTTACGAACTTCTAGAGATAAAAGAGCCATCCTTGCTCCACTCCCAGCAGCATTCCCTACGAACTTAATCCTATCTAATGGAATATCTGGGTATAGTCCCAACGTTCTTGCGCTATGAGGATTAACGTAGGTTCCAAAAGCCCCTGCTAAGAAAATTCTTTTAAGACTATTGGGGCTTGTTTTTAAATGCTTTAACAGTACCGATGTCCCAGTAAATATCGCTGCTTTAGCCAATTGAATTTCCCTTACATCGGCTTGCGTGATGCTTATATCCTCGTTTATGCTGGTTTCATTTTTCCACGCTATCACAAACTCTGGAATTTCATTTTTGATTTTAACCCTTGAAGAAACTAAATTCGTATTTATTTTCCCCTTCTTATCCAGTACACCAGCTTTGAGCATCTCAGCTATAGCGTCAACTATCCCTGAGCCACATAAGCCTTTAGGCTTTTCTTCGTTTACAGTTTTGTACTTCACTTCTAGGGTATAAGGATCTATCCAAATCTTCTCTATGGCTCCGCTTGAAGCCCTCATCCCATATCTTATGTGACCCCCTTCAAAAGCAGGTCCTGAAGCTGCTGAGCAAGCTAATATTCGTTCCTATGTCTATAGTCATGACTAAAGACTTGGACTTATGAATTTCTGTTGATAAAATATCGGCTACAGCATCAGCACCCACAAAGCCAGCGATGCAGGGAAGTGTGCTAACGTAACCACAATCGTTTATCCTTATTCCTAAGTCTCTAGCTTTAAAATCTAAAGAGCTCTGTACAACTGCTGGATAAGGTGATAAAGAGACATACTTAGGAGGAATTTTTAGAAAAATATGGTGCATCGCAGTGTTGCCTACAGCTACGACTTCATAAACTTCATTTGGAGTTATTTTTGCTTTATCGCATGCCTCCTCGACCAACCTATTCAATTCGTTCTTTACAAGCTCATGTAACTCTTGCAACTTTTTTTCATCGTCCATAGCATAAGTTATCCTCGAGATCACATCCTCTCCATAAGGTATTTGGGGATTCATGGCTGAAGAAGTTGCTAAAATCGTTCCAGTTTTAAGGTCTAACAAATATCCGGCTAGCTTTGTGCTTCCTATGTCTATAGCAAATCCGTATGGATTGTTTAGCTCATTAAAAGGCTCAACATCGATTATTTCTTCATTCTTCCAAACAATTACACTTACTTTCCAGTTTTTCTTCCTAAGGGAATATGGAGATTTTTTTAAGGCTCCATAATCTATCCTTCTTGCGCCTATTCCAATCTCTTTTAGTTTTTCAAAAATTCTGTAAACATCAGCTTTAACATCTTCTAAGGTTGGCTCTCTTAATTGTAAATCAATTTTTAAAATGGCCGGATTCAATGAGACCTTTTTTTCTACACCACTAATCAATAACTTTTGATAGCCAATTCTGCTCTCAAGTGGTACTTCAACGATTATTCTGCCCCCCTCAGATATTAAGGCTTGACAAGCCAGTCTATAACCTTTTTTGAGCTCCTCCCTTGAAAGATGCTTCTCCTCAAAATTGGATGTGCTTGATAAAAATTTGCTCCCAAATTTCACAATCGTTCTACACTTTCCGCAAATTCCCCTTCCTCCACAAGTTGAGTCTATACCGACTCCAGCTTTTTTGGCTACGCTTAATAAAGTTTCGCCAACATTAGCAACCGCTCTTTTTCCCTCAGGTTGGAATGTTACTGCAAACTCACCCATTTTCATCACTTATTGAAATCCTATCATCTATGCCAGTCTAAGCTTTGCTTTGCTCTATATATTTAACAAAGGAGTTAAAGAAAGCTTTAGCTTTTTGTTCAGCTTTGTGTTTCGAATTGAATTTTTAGCATTCGATGATTTCCTTTTGAAACTAAAGTAACTTCTTTTCTCGATGAAAAATCACCCTTTCTCTATATTAGCTTATTAGCTTCGTAACATTGCTAACAAAGATAAACTTGATGGGAAACTGGAGTTATTTAATTCCATCTTTGATAAAGTTTAAATGTAAAACATTCACCATAGAATCTTAAAGCTTTAGGATAAGTGTTAGGTGAATGAAATGGCAGAACATGTTATCGGAGAAGATTCTCCCGGAAAAAGAGTTATTCTAATGGGAAACGAAGCTGTTGCACGTGGAGCCATAGAAGGTGGGGTTCATCTAGTTTCAGGATATCCCGGAACTCCCTCCTCAGAAACAATAGAGACTTTATCTTTGGTAGCTTCAGAGTTAGGATTTCATGTAGAATGGTCGACTAACGAAAAAGTGGCCTTTGAGGTTGCTGCAGGGGCTGCGATTACTGGAATGAGGTCCCTCGTTACTATGAAAAATGCTGGGCTCAATTGGTGCGCTGATATGTTCATGACTTTAGTCTACGGCGGAGTGAGGGGGGGTTTTGTTATCTTTGTTGCCGACGATCCAGGGGCTCATTATTCTTCAAATGAGCAAGACACTAGGCTTATGGCCATGTATGGCGAAATTCCATGCTTGGAGCCCTCCGATCAACAGGAAGCAAAAGATATGACAAAAGCAGCTTTTGAGATTTCCGAACGATTAGAGCTACCAGTACAGCTTAGGTCAGTAACAAGGATTAGCCATGCGAGTGGAGACGTAACTTTTGGAGAAATTTCTAAAATAAACAGAAAAGCTGTTTTCGATAAACATTGGAAAATCCCTTTCAGATGGAACGTGTACGGGCCACCGAGTCCAGTAGCTAAACATAAGTGGCTTCATTCTCGTATTCCTCTAATGAAAAAACTGGTCGAAAGGTTGCCATTCAACGAGCTTAAGCTTAAGAAAAATTCTAAATTGGGAGTGATAGCTTCAGGAGTAGCTTCAGCTTATGCAAAAGATGCTCTTCATAGGCTAGGAGTAGAAGATAAAATTTCATTTCTTAAAATTGGAACTCCGCATCCTCTACCCGAAAGGAAAGTCTTAGAGATCCTTAATTCTGTAAAAAAAGCAGCAATAGTAGAAGAAGGCGATCCCTTAGTAGAGCTTCTAGTCAAATCTCTTGCAAAAG
>JAWCQS010000133.1:0-3481 GCA_038869655.1 Bathyarchaeia archaeon
CATTCATGGTAAAACTCCAGAATTCTTTGTTTGCTATCCCCATCTATGCAAGAATTCCTTATTTTCCTAAGACAACTTTCAATTCTCTGTTTTGTGCGATAGACTTCATCTTTCACACAACTACTTTATCCCTTAACCTTTTTATTGGTAAGGGACTTGTGGTTGTGCCGTAAGGCCCGACCCGAAAAACAAGGCACAACCACAAATCCAACAAACACATGAAGTTTTCCGAAACTTCAAAACTATTATTGATCGCTTAAATTTAAATAGTTAACACCCTTAAGCTTCTCTTCGTGAATTGATTGGGCACTATTAAGAACATTAAGAGCTGGATTCATGAAGAAAGGAAGAGAATAGAAAGTCTGCTAAAAGAAACGTTGCTAATAGTAGTTCTCCTCGGAGCAGGAAGAAAAGGAATTAAGAAAAGAAGAGAGATAGCCAAAAAGTTAGAGGAAAACGGAATAGTTGCACTTATACCTGAAGATGATTTCGCTCCAGACGTTGCTCCAAGCTTAATCGAAGAAGCGATCTTTAAAGAAGCTGACGTAGATTTAATTTTTATCAACGTTGAATCCTGGGGCTCAGCTACAGAGTTCGTCCAATTTTATGATAACGCAATTATCGCACCCAAACTCAGAATATTAACTCATTATAAGTATCATCCGATCTATGGTGGTTCTCAGGGCTACTTAACTGACCTCTACTTATCATTTATGGCAAAATATGGACATGTTTATGCTTATGGCGAAGAAAATAATTTTCCAACTCCAGAAAAAATAATCTTAATTTTATCACTTCGTTACAAGTTCCTTAAAGCTTTAGGGAAAGTTAGGTAAAGATTTATTTACCTGTTAAAACTATTTTTACTTGATTGAAATGGAAGAATTAAGGAAAATGCTCAAAATCTACAGCGTTTTAGACAACGATTACAGACTTAACATTCTATTTACCATAGCTAATGAGCCTGACATATCTTTTAATGATATTGCAAGGAAGACTGGAATAGAAAAAGGACTTTTGGCTTACCATCTTGGGGTTTTGAAAAATGTGGGCTTGGTTGAGATGGAATATTCAAAAAGAAGCAAGAAACTAACAAAGTACAAGCTCACAGACGAAGGCAAAAAGATTTTTGAAAAGCTAAAGTTGACAGAAAAACCTGCTGAAGTCTAATTTTATAGCGGAATTTCTAGCGGAACGAAAACCATTTGAATTTATTCCCTTAAAAATTAAACATGAGCTATTATGGCGACTCAATTATCTACAACGAACTACCTTTAACTGAAGCCTTTATCCCAACAAGACTTTTGCACAGGGAAGGCCAGTTAAGAGAACTTGAAAGATGTTTAAGGCCAGCCCTATATAATAAAAGCATAGAGAATGTATTTTTGGTCGGGCCAAGTGGAACAGGAAAAACTACTGTAGCCAGATGGGTGCTTGAAAGTTACTTCAAGGATGTTTCTGCATACGTCAACTGCTGGAAATATAGCAGCACTCATGAAGTCCTTAAAGAAATTTTACTAAGCTTCCAAATTCCAGTACATGGAAGGGAACCTACAAGTGAGTTAATTAAACAACTTGAAAACCTGGTTAAGAAAAAGAGAATAATCGTTTGTTTGGACGAAGTTGATCATTTAGAAAACTTTGACATTTTATACATCTTGTCAAGGAACAATGTTGGTCTAATACTTGCTTCAACATGTTACCATGCGTTAATAGACTTGCCATCAAGAATCAAAAGTAGTTTGGCTTTAACAGAAATAGAATTTCCAGCCTACACGCATGAGGAGCTTTTTGACATATTAAAAGACAGAATTAATTTTTCTTTTAAGCCAGGAAGCATAAAGGACGAGCTTATCAGAATCGCAAGCGTTGCAGCTGAAGGAGACGCAAGAGTAGGCTTAGAGATCTTAAGGAGAGCTGGAAAGAAAGCAGAAGATAAAGGATTAAAACAAGTAACAATTGAAGAAATTAAGCAGGCTATAAAAGAGGCGAGAAAAACAAAGTTTTCCTTTTTAACATCGAAATTAAACGAGCACCAGAAAGTAATTCTTGAAATTCTCGGAAAAAGAAAAGTCATACCCTCTGGTTTGTTGTACAAGGAATATTGCAAGTTTGTTAATAAGCCAGTTGTTGACAGGGCTTATAGAAACTATATGAATGAGATGGTTAAACTTGGACTTGTAAAATCAGAAGGAGAAGGGCAATGGAAAAAATACATACTAACGTTGCAGTAAATTCTAAATGCGAAATAATGATTAAAGTAAAGTTTTTTAAAAAAAAGCTGTGACGCAAAAATTTTTAGGCGTAGGTGTAGTTAAATGAACGAAAAAACATTGGTCCTTATTCCTTGTTGTGATTCAAAGAATCGTGGCGGAATTCCAACGTACTACCGTGGAAGTTGTATTGTAAACTACTTAGAAGTGGAAGTAAGAAGTGAAGTAGGAAGTTAGAAGTAGAAGTAACTACCATAGGGGAGAAGATGTAGAAAGGCTGATCCAGAGTTTTTAAGTTTGAGAGATGGTAACGATGTCTGAGGTATGCCGATGGTTGCATGAACAATTAGAGCAACTCCCCATGATAAAATATACCTTTAAACTGGAAATTTTACCAGAAAATGGTGACCTAAAGATCCCCCTGGAAGAAAAACTCTTCGGAAATTTAACATTACGAGGAAAGATGGACGCAACTAAAGCAAATAAGGAAAATTATAATAAGAAAATAATGTCAGGGAATTGCTTTATGAGTTAAAGGATGAGAGTAAGATCGATTTTGGAGTTTAACCGGGGTTTAGGGAATGTATGAGGATGTTGCTCTAGAGTATGTTGGTAAGATTAAGGATCTTTTATTGGGTGAGCCTTTCAGTTTTAGGGATTTAGGCTCAGCTAATCTCCGGGATAAGCCCGGCGTCTATGTTATCTTCAATGAGCGTAATGAGGTGATTTACGTTGGGAGAACCAGAAATCTGAGGAGGCGTTTGTTACACGACCATAGAAGAGGAAATGTTAGGGGAAGCCAGTTTAGGAAGGCGCTTATGCAGAATTACGGCTTAAAGAACGAGGATGAAATCTCCAACTACATTGATCAGAAGTGCACTTTCAAGTTTAAGGAGATAGAAGAACCTATTGAGAGAATTAGGCTGGAACACTTCGCAATAGCAATTCTAGCACCAGCACTCAACACAAAACTGAAATACTAAAACCAGTAATACTGCGATAGAAATTCAATGTTCCATGCGAGATTTAAAATGTTAAAAATAGTGGATGAAGAATGAATTTTGTATGCCCCCAATGCGGTCAAGTTTTCGTTTTTCCAGGCTGAAGCTTCTTTTTGCGAGGCGTTTCAGCGGCTAAATTGAGGCTTGAAAATGAGATAAGTAATTAGTCTAGGGTTTTTTCTTTTCTATGAATAATTATCCTGTAAACAATTCTCATAAAGTAAAATCTTAGAATAATTCCGCTGATAACAAAGCTTAGGGCTGAAT
>JAWCQS010000134.1:0-3477 GCA_038869655.1 Bathyarchaeia archaeon
TCCATAGGAGACGAGTTGAAGAAGAAGATCGGAGAAGTTACGAATTGTCAAGTTGAGATCGTTCTACCAATAAGTAAAAGAAAGGGCTGAAGGCTTGGATTATGGTTTTTCCAAAACCTTCCTTATGGCCTCTTTGAAAGGAGGTTTGAGTATTCCCTTCTCCGTAACTATCGCCGATATTAGGCTTGGAGGAGTTACATCGAACGCGGGGTTCAGTGCTGGAACTTTTTTAGGAGCAATGTGCACTCCACTCAGCCTCAATACTTCTTCTTGACTTCTTTCCTCTATGATTATCGAGTTCACTTCGGTCTTTAGATCAAAAGTAGAAAGCGGAGCGGCTACATAGAACGGTAAACGATAGTAGCTTGCCATGATGGCTACGCTCAAAGTTCCGATCTTATTCACAACATGACCCGAGAGCGTTATCCTATCCGCCCCGACGATGACTTTATCGATCAAATTCTTTTCCATAACATAGCCAACCATGTTATCCGTAATTAACGTAATCGGAATTTTATCGAACTCCAGTTCAAACGCCGTTAGCCTTGCTCCTTGAAGCCTCGGGCGTGTTTCGGTAGCAATCACTTTAATGGCTTTTCCAGCTTTAATGGCCGACCTTATGACTCCCAAAGCAGTACCGTAGCCCGCCGTAGCTAAAGCTCCAGCATTCTGCTGGCTCCTTCAAGCCTTTAAGCTTTCAGGGGCCATTTGCAGTGCGTAAGTACTGTATCGCCGTTTTCTAAAAGCTTTGAACCCTCCTCGCTCAATTTGAGGTTTGTAGCAAAATCTTCTTCAGCCATCCTGCATGCCTCATCTACAATCGATTTCTTGACGAGTTCTACGTCCCCGCTCGCAAGCTCAGCTCTGCTCAAAATCCTTTCTATAGCCCAAAACAAATTTATGGCTGTAGGACGTGTATTCTTCAGTACTTCTGATGCCCTTCTAAGCTCTTCAATCAGCCTCTTCTTCGTTTTCGCCTTACTGTGGTATGCTACTAAAGCAAGGCCCATACAAGCGGCGATACCGATGGCGGGAGCGCCCCTCACGATCATGTTCTTTATCGCATAAGCGACCCCCTGGCAACTTTTAAGCTCGATGAACTTCAACTTTTTTGGCAATAGTCTTTGATCGATCAATAAAACTTTTCCTTTTCTCCATTCAATAGTCCTTGAGTCAAAGAAACTTTTCATGGAGCATCTCCTAAAACTAAAGATTAAGCTTATTTAATACATTTTAACCTTTAGTTATAGTTAATCATTTTGGTTAAAGGCTAGATCAAGAGGACTTAAAAATGCTGGAAATTTTAGAAGCTTTTTACAGAGAGAAAAGAGTTTACATTCCCGAACCGAGCAAGGCTATGGAACTAAGGGAAAAGGGTTTTGGAAGCTTAAAGAAAGACAAGGTTTTTCTATCCCCATACGAGGTTTTCTATCTTGTTGAGAAGGGAAGGATTAGAGTAATCGATAAAGAAAGTAAAGAAGAGCTAGGCTTAAGGACTTTAGTTTCTAGGTTATCGGCTAACAAACCTGAGGTTTGGATAAAATACCTGATCTACAGGGATTTAAGGGATAGAGGCTACATAGTTCGTGAGTTCGACAAGGTTGGTTTTGAAATCCATGGAAAAGGAGCTTTGAGGAGGTTAGTTTCAATCGTATACGAAGGTCGTAGAGCCAACTTGGAAGACCTCGAAGAATTTTTAAAAATTGCGAATAGAGAGAAAAAAGAGCTCATACTCGCCGTGATAGATAGAAGGACTGATATAGTCTATTACTCCCTCTCCGAACTTCAAGTTTAAAAGAAAATCGCTCCCATAAACTATTGAAGGATTCATGGTGCTAAAGCTTGTCAGAAGCCAAATTCACCGTCCCAAGAGGTATGAAGGATCTTGAGCCCAAAGAACTTGGAAAGTATCTTTGGGTTAAGGAAAAGATAATGGAAATTTTTAGGATCTATGGATTTCAAATAATGGAGCCGAGCACAATAGAGAATCTTGAAACTTTAGAGGCAAAGTGTGGCGAAGAGATAAGAGAAGAGATCTATTGGTTTAAAGATAAAGCTGGAAGGAGTTTGGGCTTAAGGTTCGATTTGACTGTAGGGATGACGAGGATGGTTGCTAACAGGTACGATTTGCCCGAACCGATTAAGCTTTGCGCCATATCGGGCATGTGGAGGTACGATGAACCCCAATTTGCGCGTTATAGGTTTTTCCATCAATGGGACGCAGAGATCTACGGCTCTATAGAGCCTGAGGCCGATGCTGAAATTGTAAGTTTAAGCATGGATATCCTAGAAAACGTTGGGCTTAAAGAATATGAGGTTAGGATAAGTAATAGAAAGCTGATCGAGGGCTTTTTGAGGCTTTTGGGGATAAACTCTATAGAAAAGCTTGAGAGCACTTTTAGGATAATCGATAAAGTTACGAAGATTCCTGAAGAAGAAATCGTTAAAAAGCTCCTAGAATTGGGCCTAATGGAGGCTAGTGTATCCAAGATTTTAGAATTCACATCGATAAAAGGAAGAATTGACGAAGCCATGGGAAAGGTTCCAAGAGAAGTACTTGAGGAAGGCTTGTGCAAAAAAGGGTATGAAGAGCTTTTAAGACTAATAGAAGTTCTTGAAGCCTTCAACAAAATCGACAAGTGCGTTCTGGACTTAAGCGTAGTTAGAGGAATCGGATACTATGATGGAATCGTCTTTGAGGCTTATGATAAGGGAGGGGAGGACGTAGGAGCAATCCTTGGCGGCGGAAGGTACGATAAGCTTTGCAAGATATTGGGAAAAAAAGACATGCCAGCTACAGGCGTTGCGGGAGGAATCGAAAGGATGATGATCTCGCTGGAGAGGGGAGGGGTTTTAAGAAGCATTTCCCAAATTCCCGAAATTTTTTTAGCAACAGTAGGCGAGGAATCCCGTAAAAAAGTGTGGAAAATCGCTAACGAGTTGAGGGGAGAAGGAGTAGCGACGGATTTTGATTTAAAGAGAAGATCTCTGAAAAAACAGCTGGAGTACGCTGATTCCTTAGGAGTGGGCTATGTTGCTATAGTTGGACCGAAAGAGGTGGAAAAAGGGATAATAAGGCTCAAGGACATGCGTACTCGTGAAGAGAAAGAGTTGAGCCTTGAAGAACTCGAAAGAATCCTAAAAAGCAAGCCTGTTTTTAAATGAAAAGTTCAAAAAGTTTAATTAACAAAAATGCCATAATGTGATTGCATTTTAACATATAGTGGTAGCTTTGTACTCTAAAGAAAACTTTGAAAAAATTTCAAATTTTTTTAATGCTTTAGGAAACCCTACAAGGCTTCGAATTTTAATCATGGTAATAGAAACTCAAAAACCATTACATATTAAAGCCGTTTCAAAAAATTTAAAGATGGACTATGCAACGATTTATAGGCATGTTGAAGTCCTCAAAAAAGCCAATTTGATTAAGATCTTTGAAGTTGGACGTTCTAGAGTCCTTTCCATCAATCGATTGGA
>JAWCQS010000135.1:0-3472 GCA_038869655.1 Bathyarchaeia archaeon
CTTCACGATTTAAAAACTCAGGAAGCTTTAAATATTGCCTTCATATTATAAGTACGATTAATCGTACTTATGGAATGGGGGGACTTTATGCCGAGAAAGGGTTTGCAATCAACTGTTGAAGAGTACGTCCAAACGATATATAGGCTTGAAGAAAGGAATGGGATGGCGAGAACCAAAAACCTCGCCAAAAATTTAGGAGTTAAGCTTGGAACAATAACCAACACGATAGAGAGGCTTGAGGAAAAAGGCTTAGTAACTCATGAGCCTTACAAAGGAGTTAGATTAACTGCTGATGGGCAAAAGATCGCTATAGAGGTCATTAAAAAGCATAGGCTTTCAGAAAGATTGCTCACAGATCTTCTAAACTTAGATTGGAGTAAGGTTCATGAGACTGCTTGTAGGCTTGAACATGTGATCGATGAGGAATTAGTTAAAAAACTCGAAAAAGCTTTAAAAAATCCTAAAACTTGTCCTCATGGAAACCCGATTCCAAAAGGATTTGGAAAAGCCTCAGAGGATGGGCTGATCCCTTTAAAAAGTCTTGACCTAGGAATCAAAGGGACGATAGGCAAAGTAACGAATGAAAGTAAAGAATTCCTGAAGTATCTAGATTCAATGAACCTCAAGCTGG
The DNA here is from genome assembly GCA_038869655.1 of Bathyarchaeia archaeon. Taxonomy (GTDB): domain Archaea; phylum Thermoproteota; class Bathyarchaeia; order 40CM-2-53-6; family JAVZFM01; genus JAVZFM01. The sequence continues at coordinate 632 of JAWCQS010000135.1, forward strand.
GCTCTCTTATCGAAGTTAAGGAAAAAAACGATAATTCCCTACTGATCAAGAGCTATGAAACTACTTTTAGGCTGAACAAAGATATTGCCTCCGAAATATGGGTTAAACCTGAAAAAGGCAGGAATTAAGGTTGAAAAGAAGTTTACTTATTGAACTTTTAGAAATAGTTAAAGGCTGTGAGGCCGAAGGGAAAAAATTCGATCTAAACAGAGCTCTAAATGAATTAGGGAGCTCTATGGAAGAATTGGAAAGCGTTATCCAATCAGCTTTAAAGGATGGACTCATTGAAAAAATCAATGATAATATTAGGCTTACCGAAGAAGGAAAAAAAGAAATTCTAGAGCATCAAGAAGAATACCTTCACTCCTATTTTCATCCCCACGATCTATTCAACAAAATGCGCAGAGTGTTTGGAGGAAAAATTGAGAATTGGCGCGAGCATTGGCGACGTAGGCATGGGGTCGATAACGAATCCTTAGAAACTTTTTATAGTGGACTCGAAACCTTTAAGGGAAGAATCGAAAACGCCATTCCCTTGTCTAAATTGGGACCGAATGAAAAGGCAATAGTTGTTTTTATGCTTGGTGGAAGGGGTTTGGTCAGAAGGTTGGCTGATATGGGGCTAACTCCTGGTACTGAAATCACCATCCTCAGACAAGCTCCTTTTCATGGTCCTATCGAAATAATGGTTAGAGGAGTTTCGTTAGCCTTAGGGCATGGGATTGCAAGAAGGATTTTCGTTAAACCATATAAGTGATCGATTTTGGAGAGAAGGCAGATTAAAATAGCTTTGGCCGGAAATGCAAACGTTGGAAAATCCGCAATATTTAACCAATTAACTGGTTTAAACCAAATTATAGGAAACTGGCCTGGAAAGACGGTTGAAAGGGCTGAAGGGACCTTACATTTTAAAGGCTATACGATAAACGTGATAGACCTTCCAGGAATCTACTCACTTTCAACTTTTTCTATAGAAGAAATAATCGCACGCGATTACATAGCAATCGAAAGGCCTGATGCTGCCATAAACGTGATAGATGCTTCAGCCCTGGAGCGCAACCTATACTTTACTATCCAACTTATAGAGCTTGAAGCCCCTATTGTGATTGCCTTAAATCAAGTGGATTTCGCTGCAAAAAAGGGTATAAGGATAGATCACAAAAAATTATCCGAAATTCTAGGAATCCCAATCGTACCTACCGTGGCTGTGAGAGGAATAGGTATCAAGGAGCTTATTTCCAAAGCGATTGATTTAATCGAGGGAAAAATAGGATTAAAACCGATCAAAATTAAATATGGCAAAGAAATAGAGGATTGCATTGAGGAGATCGAATCACTTTTAAAGCAAAAACTTCCAGAATTTTGCCTAAAGTACTCGGCTAGATGGATTAGCATAAAGCTAATCGAAAGGGATGAAGACATCAGGAAAAAAATATTGGATTATGAGCAGGGGAAAGAGGTCTTAAGCAAAGTCGAAAATTTTATAAAAGACATCGAAAAGCTGCATGGAGAACAATCGAGCGTAATAATGGCTTGCGAAAGATATAGTTTAGCCAATCGCATAGCGAAAAACGTAACGGATATAATTGTTCCTCCTAAAATAACTCTTGAAGAAAAGCTCGATTCTGTACTAGCCAATAGATTTTTAGGGTATCCTATACTCGCCTCAGTGTTTGCATCGATTTTCATAGCGATATTTTTTGTCGGAAACGTTTTAGTGGAATTTTTAGAAGGCTTGTTCAATGGAGTTTTGACTCCTTTAATAATCGAATCGCTTGCTACGTTTTTGCCAGAAGCCATGCTTAAGATAGTTTCAGAAGGCTTAATCTCTGGAATCGTAGCTGGAATAACCATAGCTTTGCCATACATACTGCCATTTTACCTACTTCTATCCATTTTAGAAGACAGTGGCTATTTACCAAGGGCCGCTTTTCTTATGGACAACCCAATGCATAAAATTGGATTGCATGGAAAAGCCTCAATATGCTTCTTGCTTGGCTACGGGTGCAGCGTTCCGGCATGCATGGGTTGTAGGATAATGGAAACTGAACGTGAACGGTTTTTAGCTGGGTTTTTAACGATTTTAGTTCCATGCGCTGCAAGGACTGTTGTAATCTTGGGATTAGTTGCCAGATACATAGGATCTTTGGTAGCATTGGCTTTATACTTTTTTAATATGGTTTTGATATTCGTTCTGGGCAGGATTGGATATAGGACTTTACCAGGAGAACCAGTTGGTTTAATCATGGAAATGCCGCATTACAGGGTTCCATCGATTAAGGATACGCTAAGCAAAACATGGGTAAGAACTAAGGATTTTATTTACGTGGCATTTCCAATAATAATAGGTGGGAGCTTTGTTCTAGAAGCTTTTGTAATAACAGGATTGGCCAATGAATTTCTTAATCTGATCAGTCCGCTTATAACCTTATGGCTAGGATTGCCAAAAATAACAGGTATACCCTTAATCTTTGGAATATTGCGTAAAGAGTTGACTCTAATACTCTTGGCCCAACTCTCCGGAACGATCAACTTCAATGAAGTTTTAAGCCCAGTACAAATGGTAGTGTTCTCATTAGTCACCATGATATATGTTCCATGCGTGGCTACTATTGCAGCTTTAATCAAGGAATTTGGAATAAAAAAGGCGGTTCTAACTTCTATCATTGATGTTCTACTGGCCTTATTGCTAGGCGGGATTTTGTTTAGAGTACTCCAATTTTTATTTTGAACTCATCTCCAAATTATTTAAGCCTTGCTTAGAATAAGCTTTCTTATGGAATTTCATGGGCTTTCATTAAGCCTTTTCTACCTCCTAAAGGCCAAGGCTGGAAGGCCTTA
>JAWCQS010000136.1:0-492 GCA_038869655.1 Bathyarchaeia archaeon
TTAGAAACTAAACTATTTAAAATGTTAATCATTTATTAAATACGATGAAAATGTCAACAGATTGGCTCATAAACCCTAAAGCTCTCGATAGCGTTTTAGGGGCAATAGGTAAAACCCCGCTTATTAAACTTCGAGCTATACCGGAGAGAGAAGGCATCAAAGCGAATATATACGGAAAACTCGACTACTTAAACCCATCCGGCAGTCTTAAAGACAGAATTTACTATAAAATGATCACGAAAGCTATCGAAAAGGGCAAGCTTAAGCCTGGGACAGAGATAATAGAGGTCAGTACTGGTAATGCCGGAATCTCTTGCACGCTTATAGGAACGCTACTCGGGTATAAAGTAAACATAATCATGCCATCAGGTATGAGCGAAGAAAGGAAGAAGGTAATAAAGGCATTAGGAGGAGAGATAACAGAGACCCCAGGAGGAGAAAGCGATGTTGACCTTTCGTATAGAAAGGCGAAACAATTGATCGAAGAAAATC
>JAWCQS010000136.1:502-3458 GCA_038869655.1 Bathyarchaeia archaeon
AGTATTGGTTTCCAGATCAGTATTCCAACCCAGACGCAGTTTTAGCTCATTATGAAACAACAGCGGTAGAGATATGGAAGCAAACTGAAGGTAAAGTCGATGCATTGGTTTTGACTCAAGGGACTGGCAGCACTTTAACTGGTGTGGGAAAGTATTTGAGAGAAAGAAATCCTAAAGTTAAAATTTATGCTGTTGAACCAACGGAGGCGCCTTTGCTATCGAAGAGAAGATGGGGTTCCCATAGGATAGAGGGTATAGGTGATGGCTTCATACCAAGAAACTTGGATTTGAGCATTTTAGATGGAATAGTAACGGTTACTTCAAACGAAGCGATCGAGATGAGTAGGCGATTGATTAGAGAAGAAAAACTTTTAGCCGGGATATCTTCTGGTGCCAACGTGGCTGCGGCGATAAAAGTTGTAAAAAAGCATCCTGAACTGAAGCATGTAGTTACTATGCTCAATGATACCGCTATGAGGTATTTTTCAACACTTCTCTTCGGTGTCGAAAAGCGCTTAGAGATTCCCGAAAGAGAACACCCGCTGGATGAGTACACGAGTAGTCAACTTGATAAGTATCAGCCAATGTGGGAGACGATAGACTAGATCAAAAGTCATATGTACTTTTCAACATAGATACGCTTTTAATGGGACTGAGAAATTCTATTCTTGAACGCAACCTTCTACGATCATTGTATACGAATCGTGATCAAGAAACTCGAAGTATAGAGGAAGATTAAAGAATCGGAAAAGGCTTTAAGATCGAACGAAAATGCTTATTTTTTAAAAACCATGATTTAGACTAAAGATGTCTCACATTATCTCAGCTAGGGGATTAACGAAACGGTTCAATAAGCTTTTGGCAGTAGACCATATAGACTTTAATATCAGAAGGAAAGAGTGCTTCGGGTTCTTAGGTCCCAACGGCGCTGGAAAAACGACCACTATGAGGATGATCCAATGTGTTTCTCCAAAAACTTCAGGTAGCCTAACCGTAGACGGAATAGAGGTTGAAGAGCAGCCCAGAAGGGTAAAGAGGATTCTTGGAGTGGTACCTCAAGAGAACAACCTTGATCCAGACTTTACCGTTTTTAAAAACTTATTGATCTACGCCAGATACTACGATATCCCTAAATCAGAGGCTGAAAGGAGGGCTTTGGATTTGCTAAAGTTTGTTCAACTTGAGGATAAAAAAGAAGTTACAATTGAAAAGCTTTCAAGCGGAATGAAGAGAAGGCTAATCTTAGCTAGGGCTCTGATAAACGAGCCGGAGATACTGATTTTAGATGAGCCTACAACCGGTCTTGATCCCCAAGCGAGACACTTGTTTTGGGAAAAAATAAACAATCTGAAGCGAGAAGGCGCGACTATCGTTTTAACTACGCATTACATGGAGGAAGCATCCCAATTATGCGATAGATTGGTCATAATGGATCTTGGGAGAATAATCGTCGAAGGTGAGCCTCGAGAGTTAATAAAAAAGCACATAGGGTCTGAGGTTGTAGAGGTGGAGGATGGGCCTGAAGTGCTTAGCTGCATTTTGGAGAACGGGGAGGAGTACGAGGAGCGGGAAGGTGTGATCCATGTGTTTACGAGGAAGCCAAAGGAACTAACTGAGAAACTCATGCGAAGATGTAAGCTTGAAAAACTCATGGTTAGGCAAGCCTCTTTGGAGGATGTATTTCTTAAGCTTACGGGTAGAGGTTTGAGGGATTGAGTTGAAGCTTCAAGACTACTTTAGGCTACCGAACGTTTCATACAGGGTTTGGAAGGTATGGTTGAGAAACAAAGATGTGTTCATGAAAACGATTAAGGTAAGCTTTATTCCTCCATTTCTAGAGCCCATACTTTACCTTTTAGCGATCGGATTTGGGTTGGGTTTCTACATAGGAGAAATCGATGGAATTCCCTACCCGGCGTTTATAGCTCCAGCCCTGATCTGCATCTCAATGATGAATTCTGCTTTCTTTGAGTGCACCTACGCCTCCTTCGTACGAATGTACTATCAAAAAACCTTTGATGCGATAATAAGTACACCTTTGAATATCGATGAAGTTATCTTCGGAGAAATCCTATGGGGTTCCACCAAAAGCGTCATAAACGTTTCGATAATGCTCTTTGTCGTCTCGATCTTCAACCTCATTAAGCTTCCAGAATCTCTCTTGATAGTTCCACTCTCTTTTTTGGTTGGATTGGTTTTTTCGGCAATCGCTATGTGCTTTACGGCAATAGTTCCAACGATAGATTCATTTAACTATCCAACCTTTCTATTCATCACTCCAATGTTCTTCTTCAGTGGAACCTTCATCCCTTTATCCATCCTACCCCAGCCAATGCGCTTAATATCCTTCATCCTATTTCCTCTAACACACGCGGTCTACATTTCAAGAGGTTTGGCCACAGGAATTATTGCATCACAAATCCTATTAAGCTTGGTTTGGCTTTTAGCGGTTGGGTTAACATTAACGGTCGTATCGATAAACTTGATGAAGAAAAGGCTCATAGTTTAACTAAGCCTCACCAGATACTTCTCTACTATGCGATGAAGATGATAATCTTCTTTAGCTCTCCTTAAACCCGCTAAGCCTAGATCTTGCTCTTTATTCACATAAACAAAGTTTTTCAAACATTGATTTATAACTTGATAGAGCCCCGAATCTCAGGATTGGCTTTTTCAAAATACACTAAGGCTGTAGTGTTGTTTAATACCTCAGCCACAGTGAACACCTTAAGCCGATTTTCGATGTAGATTGCTCCACCAAAAACCTTAAGTTCTTTGCAGATTTTGAACAGTTCTTTGATGGTTTCATTCTCCGCCATTAAGCCAGAATCTAACTCACAACTTCTTAGGCCACACCATTTGCTTTGAAGCCTCATGCAATCTTCTATAACTTCAAGCGTGATGGGCTTGTACACACATTCATAATTTGCCAAGCATTGATTGATGTTTTGGCGTT
>JAWCQS010000137.1:0-3428 GCA_038869655.1 Bathyarchaeia archaeon
GTTCCGATATCTTCCGTTTTAAAAAACTACAGAATCCGATATGGAGTGCGAAAAAGCTTAAGGATTCTGGATGGGCTTATTCCTTATGGCTCTTTTGGAGCTTTATCCAAGCCTTCTAGCAGATCATCAAATCGCTTGGAGTCATGCTCGTTTCCAGCTCCTAGGACTATGCTTAAAGGCATAAAGCCTTTTTTATGCTTGAATCCATCGTAGCCTACTAGCCAAACGCTTTTTTAGCCTCTACCGTAGAGCTATCCACGCTTACTCTTTCATAGCTTCTCATAGCTTTGAATATTCTTTCCCATACGCTTAAGCCTTTTCCAAGCCGTTTTATAAGAGCCATAGCGAATAGGCATGTCCATCCATCGTAAGCCTACCATTGGCTCTAGGCCTTCCAGCCTTGGCCTTAGGAAGCAAAAAAGGCTTAATGAAAGCCCATTCTTCATCAGAGAGCTTATTCTCAGTAAGGTTTAAACAGTTTGGAGATGAGTTCTAATTTAAATGAACTTAAATAACGCTATAGTGGTACCAACCACTTCTTAGCTTGAAAATGCCCTTTATCGCTATGCCAAAACCGCATTTTGGACATGCATTATTCTCCTTTAATCTCCATCTATTTATTTCAAAACCAAACCTTTCAACTAAAAGCTCTTTACAGTTTGGGCAATAGGTGTTCTCATACCTATGCCCCGGAACATTCCCAATGTAAACATAGTTCAGGCCAGCGTTCATAGCCTCTTCGCATGCTTCTTCAAGGGTTTTTATAGGAGTAGAGGGCGCATCGGTTAATTGATAATCAGGATGGAATCTAAGCAAATGGAAAGGCGTATCAACACCTAGGTTCTCCTTTATCCAGATCACAAGCTCTCTGATTCTATCTAAGGAATCTCCATACTTTGGAACTACTAAATTTGTTATCTCTATATGAATCCTATTCCTTTTCATTTCAAGCAAGCATTCATAAATTGGATCAACCTCTGGAACCGCTGAAAGACTTTTGTAAAAATCTGGATCTCCCCCTCCCTTAAAGTCTACAGTAGCAGCGTCTAAGAATGGAGCTATGGCTTTTACAGCCTCTGGAGTCAAGTAACCATTAGTGACAAAAGTGTTGAATAAGCCTTGCGCATGAGCTAACTTAGCCGTATCGTAGGCATATTCAAAAAATACGGCGGGTTCAGTGTAAGTGTATGAAATCCCTTGGCAATCGTACTCTTTAGCAAGCTTAACGACTTCCTCAGGTTTAAGATGACTTCCACTTATCTCTGTCTCTTGACTTATTGTCCAATTATCGCAGAATTTACATCTAAAATTGCAGCCAACGGTTGCGATTGAAAGAACTGATGATCCGGGATAAAAATGCGATAAAGGCTTTTTTTCGATGGGATCCACTATAGCAGAGCATAGTATGCCATAATTCATGGAAATAAGCGTGCCTTCCCTATTTTTCCTAACCCTACAAAATCCTATTGATCCATTAGGTATAAGGCATCTTCTTCCGCATACGTTGCATTTAACTTTTCTTCCCTCAAACCTTTCATAGAGCATCGATTCTTTTTCTTCAAATTTACTTTCCATCGATAAGTTCATTGTTCTCGTTATATTATCTCAAATTTCCTAGAGATAAAGTTATGCAAAATCCAAAATTGCTTTGAGGAAGAAAGCTTTTACAGGCATCCAAATTCAAGAATAGAAAGGCGCCTCCATAAAAAATGAAAAATTGACTTGAAAATTATGGATCATACTACACGGCAAAAACTACCCCGAAATTGTTGATATTGAGGAGGCACTATTTCTGACGATAGAAGGAAAGGTGCTCTAGACGGTAGAGAATTTCAATCTAAAGCTAGCGCATTGTATTACCTTGCTTATGGTGTCAAAATGCTCATGAAAAAGTGGAAAGAATTTTACAGTTGCAAAACTTGAAGGTTTATGGTGGATAGATTCGGAAAAGCCATTCAAGGAAGCTCCCGATCCTTCAACCTGAATTTATAACTTAATCGTTGAAGATGTGAAAAGAGAAACAGTAAAAAAAAAGAAAATCGAGCTGATGCATGAATCGCTGACGAAGATGAGAAAACTGATGGAGGAAGAAAAGCTCGTTGAAAATAAAATCTATTGATCGGGCCAGTTCAAGTTAAGGTGCCCAAAAGAGAATGGGAGAATATATTAAGACAGACTATAAAGAAAAGGATTGTATAAATATGAGAAACGTCATAAAATGTTAAAAATCGCTTAAAAGGAGAAGGGGTGAAAAGAGTGGCGCGTAATGAAGAACGGATAGATACGAAAAAGCTTATAGCGAAATCTATAAGATTAATCGATCTCGTAGACTACCAAGAAGACTCGGTAGTAAGCCAAACGATAATTGAAAAAAAGACAGGAACAGTGACCCTTTTCGCTTTTGATGAGGGACAAGGATTGAGCGAGCATACGGCGCCGTTCGACGCCCTAGTTCATATTCTCGATGGTGAAGCAGAAATCGTTATCTCTGGCAAACCTCTCCGCTTAAAGGAGGGTGAAATGGTTATAATGCCAGCCAATCAGCCCCATGCATTGAAAGCAGTAAAGAAATTCAAAATGATTTTGACGATGATAAGATCTTGAGGAAGGGAACACAATCTCTGGGATTCCGTTTCTGCTTCTAAAGGCTTCATAGATCTTATGCCCATTCCATTCCACCTTATGAGTGGGGGCCTGTCATGAGTTCATTATCCTATCGCGATATCGAAGTGAAATAAACCTTTCTTATGAAGTAAAGACTTTTCTGAAGAGGAAATGATATTGAGTATGAAAGCAAACGATTCATTAAAAGCATACTTAATTGAGTTTAAACTAAAATCTTAAATCTAGACTAAAAATAATAAAACGTATTACAATTACCCTCTATTGAAGAAAATGGAGTGAGTTAATAAAATTGATAATAATTCCAGGAAGTGCTTCGAAAGACTTAGGAACTAAAGTCGCCACTGTTTTAAACTTAGAACCAGTCTTTATCCAGTATAAAATTTTTCCAGATGGAGAGTCCTATATTCGGTTTACTGATGAATTGAAAAATAAGGATGTCGTGATCATCCAATCATGCTCACCACCTCAAGATAAAAATTTAATAGAGTTACTTTTGATGCTAGACAACGCTAAGGATCTGGGAGCCAGATCGATAACAGCCATAGTCCCTTATTTAGCGTACTCGCGCCAAGATAGAAGGTTTATGCCATTCGAAGCAATTAGTATAAAGACTATAGCGAAACTGATAGAATCGACAGGAACAGATGAGATAATAACCTTGAAGCTGAGTCTTGCAAATCTTATATATAGAGGGATAAAGGGTATTGAGAGTTTTCAATTCATAAGGTCTGAGCTTCATGATCTTAATTCAGTGACTGTCCCGGCATCTGATCCCTATCATCTTTTTCAGGACATATCTCTTG
>JAWCQS010000138.1:0-3419 GCA_038869655.1 Bathyarchaeia archaeon
TTATGGATTAAAGTCTCCTTTACTACGATGCTTTTTCGGAGCTAGGCTGTCCCAATCGAACTCAAAGCTTTTCCTCCAAAAAAATAAGGGGATGTTTAAGGCAAATCTTTATCGCTTTGCCAATATGAATTTCTTTGGTATTCTACTTGCAAGTATCAGTGAAACAATGTATGAAATGATTTTATCGGGTATCTCGGTAGATATACTTTGTACATAATTTGCAAGCCAAAAGTTGTTTGTGCTAGCAAGCGTTGCGGCATAGATAGCGGCTGGTAGAGGCTTCCAAAGAGGTCCCCCACCGAATAGGAAGATTGATATGAAAAGTCCGTAGATCGGGTACACAATACCAAAAAGAATGAATGCTGGCACAAGCTTTAGCGGCTTTTTAAGGTCGTCCCAGCCCATCTTCATGCAGAACCATGTTAGAAGGGCTATCAATATGTTGCAAGTACCCCAGACCCATGCTGGAAGCCCCCATAGAGTAAAGGCCATGATGATGTTGTACAAGAAGCCTCCGATTGCTCCAACCCAAAATCCGGAGATAAGCGTTCCAAGCATTGTAGCCCAAGTATCTCCCCAAATCGGGGCTTTCGTTACTTCAACGAGTACTCCTCCCACGTAGTTAAGCGCCGCTATTGTTGGAATCATGACTATTGCTAAAATCTTAGCCCCAGTAGGAACAACTTCCTTTTCTTTTACTTCTCCCAAAAACTCACCTTTTTTATATATCCTCCTGAATAAGAACAAGTATATAACGTATATAAAATTTTCTATTAATTATAGTTATTGAGTTAGGAGGAAAAATTTATGAGTAAAAAGGTTATTTTAGATGTAGATCCAGGAATCGATGATGCTTTAGCCATACTTCTAGCCTATCGCTCTCCTGAATTGGAGATTTTAGGAATAACGACGGTTAGTGGAAACGTTCATGTTAGCAAAGGAGCCATAAACGCTTTAAGAACTTTGGAAGCCATTAAAGCGAAAGACACACCAGTATACATAGGCCAAGATAAACCTTTGCTTAGAAAACTTGAAACAGCTGAATGGGTGCATGGATCGGATGGGCTTGGAGATGCCAACATTCCAATGCCTTCAAGAAAGCCTAACAGAGGTGGAGTAAAATTCATCATCGAAACTATCATGAACTCAAAACCCAACGAAATCACTTTAATAGCCACAGGACCATTAACGAACATCGCTGTAGCAATCATCCTTGAACCAGATTTAGTGAAAAGGGTTAAAGAGCTCGTGATAATGGGCGGAGCTTATGGATTAACCCCCTACGGAACGGGCAACGTTACGCAAGTTTCTGAATTTAACGCTTACACTGATCCTGAAGCCGCAAAAATAGTTTTTGAATCGGGAATACCATTGACGGCTGTCGGGCTCGATGTCACAATAGATCCTCAAGCGATTTTAACAAAGGATAAGTATGAACAATTAGCCAGTCTCTCTTCGGATACAGCCCGCTTTGCTACATCCATTCTGAAAAATTTCATGAACCGTTTTGGAATATTTCAACTCCATGATCCTATGGCTGTGATAATGAGCATCGATAAAGGCTTCTTCAAGATCTCAAAATATCATGTAGTGGTGATTACAAGCGATGACATCACTAGAGGGCAAACGATTACCGATAGACGCGAGTGGCTTCCCGAAGAGTTTAAGAAACCCCCAAATGCCAATATAGCCCATTGGGTCGATGGGCCTAGGCTTTTAAAGTTCTTCTTGGAAAGAATAGAGTGAAGAGAAAAAAGAAATCGTAGCCTATTTAATAGCCGTCTAAAAGCTTCACTTAGGCTTGGAGTAATTTAAGGTCAAAAAGGTTGAATAGTGGTTTAAGCGAGCATAAAGGCGAGATTCTGGCTTTAGGCGACCTAATACTCGATATAGCCATCTGTACTCTTAATTATCCAAAAAGAGGGTTAGAAGCCTCTATAAATTCTATGGAGGTTAGAGGAGGAGGTTCTTCCACAAATTTTGCTGTAGCTATGCATAGAATGGGTACAAAGTAATCGTTATAGGAAAAATAGGCAACGACATTTTTGGAGAAATACTCTTAAACAAGCTTAAGGATGAAGGATTAAGCGTAGAAAAAATATTCATCGATAAAGCTTTCCCTACGAGTACTGTTATAGCGATAGTGGACAACAAAGGAGAAAGGACGATGCTTTCATACAGAGCAGCTGATCCTAAGCTTGAATTCAATGAAACAATCGAAGCGGTTGAAGAGATGGATAAATCTCGTGTGCACATGCACTTTACTGGCTATGGAATATTGTTCGATCCTGAAAGGACCGCATGCATGAAAGTACTTGAAGGCTTTAAGGGAGGTGGATCGACTATATCTTTCGACGCATCGCCGATGGCATCCAAAATAGATAAGAGTTTAATGAGGGAAGTTTTAAAGAAAATCGATATCCTTTTCGCTAATGAATCTGAGATAAGGAGTATTGTAGGCGGAAATGGAATGATCGAAGGAATCAAAAAGTTGGCAAGGAAGTATGTACCTATAGTAACCGTCAAAATGGGTAAAAAGGGTGCATTGATTGCGAATAAAAGTGAAGTGTTCAGGATTAAACCTCCAAAAACTCCTATAGTCGATAAGGTTGGGGCTGGAGATGTATTCGATGCGGGGTTTATTGCCTCTTGGCTTAAGGGCTTCGAAATCAAGCTTTGTGGGATTTATAGAGTAGCAGCTGCAGTCCTTAAAATCAGTAAAAGAGGTTCTTGGGTAGCTTTTCCAAATTTTGATCAGGTCGAAAAATTTGTAAGGGAGAATAAATCATGGGAGCCTTTTCGTGTAAACAAGTTCATCATAGGCATGGTTCATCTACCCCCGCTTCCAAGTTCACCGTTTTATAAAGGCGGGGCCATCGATTCGATTATTGAATACGCGTTGGATGAAGCAAGAAAGCTTGAAGAGAGCGAGTTTGATGGAGTATTGATCGAGAACTTTGGGGATGCGCCCTTCACTCCAGTTCCAAAAAATCCTGAAACTATAGCCTCTATGGCTGTTATTGTTAAAGAAATTGTTAAGGACGTAAAGATTCCAGTAGGAGTTAATATGCTTAGGAACGGTGGGCTACAGGCTTTAGCGATAGCGCACGCCTCTGGAGCCGAGTTTATACGCGTTAACGCCCTTGTCGAATCTCTCGTTACGGATCAAGGAATAATCGAGCCGATAGCTCATGAGCTTCTTAAAATGCGTACTATCCTAAGGGCTGAAGAAGTGAAAATTCTAGCGGACGTACGGTCGAAGCATGCAGCTCCATTAGCCGATAGACCGATAGACGTTGTGGCTAGAGAAGCTTCTGAAAGAGGAAAGGCGGACTTTTTAATCGTAACTGGGAGCGAAACAGGGAAGCCACCAAGCATCGATTTATTAAAAACAGTAAAAAACTCCTCGAAAACTCCAG
>JAWCQS010000139.1:0-3409 GCA_038869655.1 Bathyarchaeia archaeon
GATACCAAGCGGATCGTAATCCCCTCCATCCATAGATTCTTCAGCCATCACATCTCTAAGGATGTCTTCGAGGATTCCGGGAATATTCGCGTATTGAACATCGATGACTTGGACTATTAACCCTTTTTCCAATTTCTTATCCTCGATCAGCAAGTACTCTCCTTTTTTTGCAACTTCCTCAGGATAGCAGAGCAACTGTATGACATCGTTCTCTTTTCTATAAATCCTCATACCGCAGCCACCGATGAAGAGCCATAAGGTCCAAACAAGCTTCTCCTTAAGTTCAGCTTCAGGAAAGTCTTCAGTCCATACTTTTTTGCTATGTAGCTTTGAATCCCGATAACCTCGTTTGCCGTAAAAGTCGAAAGCACATGGGCAAGTCTAAGAGTTTCCGGATAGCCGTTCTCCAATAGATCACGATAGACAAGCTTCTCTACAGCCAAGACTCCCTCTTCTACTGGAACCTTTCTATCCACATCCAGCCTAAACGCAAATCCCCCTTGCATTAAATCCGCAACGTAGACCCTTCCCAATAGCTTAATTGGGTATGCTGGAAATTGATTTGCAATCAAATCATCCACATCGATCAAATAGGGTGGGTTTGAATTTTTAACCAACTGAGTTATTTTTTTTCCTTGAACGTAAAGTTTAGTAGATTTTGAAAAAGCCAAGACGATGTTTTTGTTCCTTCTGGCTGTGCTAAGGATTTCTTCAAGTCGCTCAACAGGGTTTTCCGAAGTACCAGCCATCAAAGATCCATCAAAAAGGATTATCGAATTTTTGAACGTAGAACAAATCTGAGATTGGATCCATTTTTCAAGAACATCCCTCAATCTTGAAAGGATCCTTAGCGATAATGGATTATTCAAAATTATCCTTCTTGGAAACTCAGAACTCTCCAAAAGCGATTTAAAGGTTTTTTCGTTGATATAGAACACAAGCGGGCCACACTTAAAGTAATGATAATCGAACCCTTCTCTCCATACTACGGCTCCCCTTACGGCGCAAAGAGTCCCCTCCTCCAATTCTCCAATTCTTATGCTCGAAACATCCATACCAACTATCGAAGCCTCGTTTTCAAGAGCCCTTAATTCAATGAGCCTAAAACCAAAGTCAAAGCTTTCAAGGTCAAAGTTAAACTGCGGCTCCAGCTGGTCCTCCTCATCAAAGCTCATCTCAAAAGCTATTCGGTCGATTTTGTCCGAAAAGCCCTTTTCCCCAAATTTGTTCATGGAGCTACTGCTTAGATTCATCAAGAAATCAGGGATTAGAGGATTCTCGGTTCTAAGCCCACTAGATAGAAAACTACTTATCTTTGAATTTCCATTTATATTTTGGGTGCGGTGGATAAGCATTCATTTCCCCCCATGGGAATTTATTCCCATGAAACCGCCGCACCTTTAAGGTGCGACATTAAGCTTCCGTTTTAACCTTTTTTTCCTCCAAAAGAGCCAGAATCGACTCATGAACTTCTCTGCTTCCTGGAATCGTTATTCTATAAGTTCCTCTTCCAGTCCTTTCGATAACGTTGGTGTTGACCATTTGAACCAAAGTATTCCTTATGGTCTTCATGGCTTTGTTTATAGACTTAGCGATCTCCTCGACGCTCATCTCTTCTGATTCCCTCTTTCCAATCTTATGGGCTAGATGAGCTCCTAGAAGAGTCAATCCTATCGCCTGATCACTCGATAGAGATGACTCTATCAAGAGGATTTTTCCATCCTCTGTTATATTAATGAAGTTTGAAAGATCGTTGAGCATACTTATGTAGTCCGGTGTAAACATTATTTTCGAAACTACTTGATAGTTTGGGATTACTTTCGAAACGAATTTTATTATCTCGTGTACTACTTCGTCCACGCTTCCCTCTACCGTGTGCTTAATTCCTTCAAGCTCAATCTGCACTTTTAGCTTAGGCTTTTCGCTCATAGCTAAACACCTCCTTCAAGAGGTTTTATCTTTGATGCTATATTCTTAATAAAAAAATCAAGACCATAGGTCGTTATCCTGTACTCACCCTTACCAACTCTTTCAACAAGCCCTTCGGAGCACATTTCGCTCAATCTGCCGGCCACTGTTCCTGCACTGCTCTTGGTTGAGCCTATAAGGTCTCCAATGGTCACGGAGTCCTTTTCATTCTTCTTAGTGATGAACCCGAACCTAGCTTTTACAAGATGAAGCATGATGTTCTCCCTATCCGTCAAACTTTCAGTACGTGCCGTTGTCACTGTTCCCTCAGGGGTTATCGCGAATATGCCCTTACAGGCTAGGAGGAACTCGTTCACGTCTACAGTAAGCGCTATTTGGCTTAGCAGCTCAATTTGAGGAACTATTTTTGAGAGAAAACTTAGCAGCTCTCTTATGACTTGCTCAGCGTCTCCGCTTATCGTCTTCTCAACATCTTTATACCTTACCCTCACTTCTATAGCTTCTTTACTCAACAGTAGCCCCCCCGGATTTTAATGAAGAAACGAGCTCCTCTATCCATTTCTTTCCTGAAACAGTCAAGCGATAGATCTCCCCTTCCTTGTAAGCGAACCCTTCACGTTTCAACTCGCTCAAACGACTTGCGAACCCAACAGATAAAAACCCGCTGAGGTTTAAGAGTTGGCTGATCTCCCTCGCTCCTAAACCCTTGGGCTCAGTCGCATAAAGGAGCAGTCCAACGGCTTCTCTTGCGGTTAGCTTTTCTCTAGGAATCGTTATCAACGGTCCGTCGGCGGTTATTTGAACCAAGCCTGCCAAAGCTTCCTTTTCGCTGAGCGTGGATGTTTGAATAGTGACCATGTTGTCGATTAGAGCCAGCCATTCTGGAAACCTTTTGAGCTCTTCTACGATTTCATCAAAATCGTTTCCTTCTATCTCTATGTTTCCATAGCTCCTTTGGATTACTAAGCGTACTTTCAATTTTTATCAAGATTATAGTGTTAAATAACTTATATTTAAAACTTTCGGAAAAATGTATATATTTGTTAACGAATAATACGTTAACAGGTTTATGCGAAATCAAGTAGTGGCTTTATTTTTTAAGGAGGAAATTACTTTCAGCCTCAACCATTGGATTCCAGCCCCAGAAAGCCTGTACTTTCCGTTCTCTGAGATCAACTTTCCCTCTCTCCTTAACTCGCTGGCTCTAGCCCTTACGGCTTCAGGGCTTGTGGGCTTCCAGAATGAGCTTAGCAAATCGCTCAATTCATTATCGGTTAAGGTATTCGGATAGTAAGCATAAAGCGTTAAGCCTAGAGCCTCCTTTGAAGTAAGCGTGTCCACAGGAACTGTTAAATGAAGCTTTCCATCAGGAGTTTTTTCAAAAATCCCCTCTAACTCTAAGCTTTTATAAAAGATTTTTGGCTAGTTGGCTTCTTTATTTGGTAATCCGCCGGAGATTAACTCTTTTATAAACTCCTCG
>JAWCQS010000140.1:0-3402 GCA_038869655.1 Bathyarchaeia archaeon
CCGTTATCAACTTTGTAGCTTCCGAAAAGCTCTTGCATAGTTTAATCTTTCTAATTGTTTCAACAATCCTTGGCTCTGCTTGAATCCTTTCTAGAACAGAATCGGGTGTGTCCATTATAGCATTTGCCACTCTCAATTTCAAGTGCTCCTCTAACCCTTCCTTTGGCATTGTGCTGAATTCTATTCCTCCGTATATTTTAACTTCCTCTGGTTTTCTTCCAGCCTTAAAAGCGCCTTTTTTTATTTGCTCGATTACAAAATCCAATGAACCTGAAGGCATAAGTCCACAGAATACACCGTCCGCGAGCATACCTGCAGTCTGCAATATTTGAGGGCCTCTTCCGACTATGAATATTGGTACAGCCTTCCGGATAGGAGTGAAAAAGAGCTGAGCCCCTTTAAGCTTGAAAACCTTGCCATCATAGTCTAGGGTTTCTCCTCTGATCAGACTCCTGCATATCTCAATTGCCTCTTTTATCGCACTTATAGGTTTGTTCCACATTGGGATACACAAGGGTTTGAGTGTTAATGAACCGCCTAGGCATAGGCCAAGTTCCATCCGACAGTTCGAGATCTCATCAAGCGTTGCTACCGCAGAGGCTATGATGGCTGGATGGCGAGTGTAAGGATTGGTTATGAAGCTGAGCCTGATTCTGCTCGTTTCCATCGCGATGGCTGAAAGAATGGAAAATACATCTCTAAACGAGAGATCATCCGCACATACGATGAAGTCGAAACCAATTTCCTCAACATTTTTTGCAAATTTCATTAGATCTTTAAATGCCTCTCTGTATGCGATTATGCATATTCCTAATTCCATCATTTTTATTCCCTTATTCCCTATTTGAATGGCCCTAGGCATTCACGCGTTTATGCTAAAAACATCATTCTTTGAAGCTTTGAATTATCTTTTTTCCAAAAAGTTCAATGAATCTTCTTGGCTCCTCCCACTTTCTTTGCATTATAGGTATTATCTGACCTACTCCCGCCTTCTTTAGCATTTCCACCTCGCTGATACACTCCTCGGCGCTCCCTGTTATACAATATGCTTCGATCATTCTATCCAACAATTCATCACTCACAAAGTTTTGAGCTTTTTTAAAGTCGTACTCTCGTACTGCTTCTCTTATTGGCTTCAACTCCTCCATTTTAAAGCCCAGTGTGTCAGCCCACTCCCATGTCCACTCTCCGCCAACAAAAGCAGTCATTAGGGGCTTTAAAACCTTCTTGGCAGTCTCTATACTTTTTTGCGTAGACGCCATCATGAAGGGTAAAACTATTCCTATTTCTATGTCTTCCGGCCTTCTTTCGAGCCTTTTGGCGCCCTCACTTATACTATCAATTATGCGTTCAATATACTTCAAAGTCTTGCCATGAGTGAATGTACCATCACATAGCTCCCCAGCAAGCTTAAATTTCGAGCCTCTGGTAGCCAGATATATGGGTATGTTAGTTCTCATAACGTAAGGAAGTTTCACGTCTTTGAGGTGAAAGAATTTTCCATTATAGTTTACGGGTTTACCTTTCCATAGAGCTTTTATCACTTCAATAGCCTCTCTACAGATCGCTAGAGGTTCTTTTGCATCTATGCCAAGTTTAACTGTTGTTTCGTATCCTGCCGAGCATAGCCCTGCAACGGCCCTACCGTTAGAGACCTCATCTATTAAGGCTGTGGCCGATGCTATGTAGACTGGATGCCTCAGGTATATGCTGTTGGCGCAAGGAGCAAGCTTGATTTTCTTCGTTTTCGTAGCTGCGTATGCTAGAGCAGAGCAAGAATCTATATAAACATGGTCGGCACTAAGCCAGAGGTAATCGAAACCGGATTTCTCAGCAAGCCTTGAATACTTGATCCACCCCTCTACAGGTGGCATCATAATACCAAACTTCAAAAGTTAAAGCCTTTTTGGAATTTTGATTGATTAATCTTAAGCCTTGGAAACGTTAGAAGAGCTTTCAATTAGATCATTTAAGTTTTGGAATTATTTCCTCTTTAATAAGCCTGAAAGCTTCTTCAATGCTTGGCCCATAAGGTGAGCTAAATATTATTTGATTTATTCCAGCATCGATTTGAGCTTTAAACTTAGCTATGCATTCTTCCGGAGTTCCAGAAATCGTCAAAGCGTCTACCATTTCTAAAGTGATTAGCTTTTTAGCCCCCTCAATTCCTCCCTTTTTAAAAGCTTCTCTGACGGTCTCTTGCTCTTTCTTTCCTATTCCAACAGACTCAAGAGCTTTAAGCGGAAAATCCGAAATCATAAAAGTGCAATGGCTCTTTACAGCTTCCTTTGCTTTTTCTCCGTTCATCGATACTGAAAACGGAGCAGCGTTTCCAATCTCTACTTCATTCAAGCTCCTTCCAGCTTTTTTACATCCCTCTTCTATCCTTTCAAGCTCATAATTTATGTGAGGTATTGGCGAAGATAGCAGAGCTCCATCAGCCAACTCGCCCAAAAGCCTAAGCATTCCATCTCCTCTTGCAGCCATATAAATTGGAATTTTTCTCTCAAGCTTTTTGAAAAGCTTCACTCCATAAACCTTTATCACTTTTCCCTCGAATGTGAAAGCCTCTCCATCGAACAACTTCCTTATTATGGATACGGCTTCTCTAATGGCTGTCAAAGGTCTGTTCCACATAGGAATTCCCAAAGGCCTTAGAGTCAAAGACCCTCCAGCTCCTATTCCAAGGATTGCTCTTCCTTTTGAAAGCTCATCTATTGTGGCTATTGAGAAGGCCAGAATTGCTGGATGGCGAGTGTAAGGATTACAAACTGCTGTTCCTATCTTAACTTTTTCTGTCGCATGGGCTATTGCCGATAGTACTACGAAAACATCACGAAACGGAGCAGATGGACTTTCATCAGCGATCCAAACGTACTCTATGCCAGCATCTTCCGCAAGCTTAGCATACTTTACGCATTCTTGGATTGGCATTTCGGGAGTGAATATAATTCCAAAACTAACCAATTTAAACACCCTCTCAAGCTTTAAAAGAATTTGTGCGACCTTAATGTATTAAAGCTATTGGTCTGGCCTAAATGGCGCTACCCATAAGAAGCGGTAGCTCCATTTCGTAATCTAACTGAACTGGTTTATAGAAAACGTTCTAAGACTATTCAACGAATTCCTCTGGTTTAGGAATTTCTGGAGGAACTCCTTTACGCTTACGAATTTCTTGAACGACTTGATTGAACATGGATGAAGGAACAGGCGACCAGTGAGAAAACTCCAATCCCCAAAAAGCTCGACCTGCGGTAGCACTTCTTAGAATTTCGGATAGATCAAAAGTTTCCGCTGTTGGCAACTCGCCCGTTACATATACTAAATGGCCCTTTTGTTCAACCGATAAAACCTTTCCCCTCTTTTGCGTAATAACGCTCGTAACGCTGCCGAGCAAGTCTG
>JAWCQS010000141.1:0-3389 GCA_038869655.1 Bathyarchaeia archaeon
GTTGATAGGAATAAACGCAACAACACAAGGCTAGAGAAAACCTAAGATGAATAACCCAAGCGAAAAGTCTCGCCCAACCTCAGTCATGCAACACAGCAATCCAATACACAGTTTTATAAGTGCGTCTGGATTTGGTTCGTGTCTATTTGAAAATTTAAATCTTTTAGTGCTTATTATTGTATTGCCGCCTAGTAATTTCTTAGTCTTTTCCATCTTCCATTCGCAATCTAAAATACCTTTTCTATAAAACAAAGATAATGCCTCATCAACATCTTTATAGGAAAGTCCTGTTCCTTTGCATACATCCATGACAGTAGAATCTGGATTTCGAATTACATACCTTAATACCATCTTTAAACCTAATCGGCTGATTCTACGCATTGCCTCACCAATAAAAAACAGGTAATAAAAAATTTATGCTTTTTGGCTTAAAGTCCCCCTTCTTTTTCCTTACTTATGGATTGGAGAGCTGTTGATGAGAGGTTTATCAGGTTTTAATGTTGTCTAATTTAGTGGCGGGCCCGCCGGGAATTGAACCCGGGACCCCCGGGTTTCTCTCACTTAGGATAAAAGCCTCACCAAAGGGTTGATTAGGAATTTGAAGTCGCCAATCAACCCTTAACCGGTGCTCTACCTAACTGAGCCTCCCGAACGAAAGATTAAATCGTTTTACGGGCCCTACGGACCCGCCTACATTCATAAAAGTTTTCAATGATATTTTAATTTATTGTTTTTTAATCGAATAAAAGCGTTATGCTTAAAAAGTCTTTTTTAATTATTTTTATTGCCCTGCTAGAGCGGAGGCCGGAGACCAAGCGCCCAATCCTTGAACAGAGGATGCGAAGTGGTAGTATAGAGCTGATAAAACGGCGTAAAACCCGGCCTAGTATGTGCGGCTGTCACCCGCACGACGCGGGTTCAAATCCCGCCCAGGGCGCCACTTATACTTCTCTCTATATCTTATCCCATCTTTATTCTGGAAGCTTTCCATACTTCTCTAACTCTTCGGCCACATCTTTAAGCCCTAACTCTTCAAGCTTTTTCCTAGTCGGAATTCCAGTTTTAATATCCCAGCCTCTAATCCCATAGTATTCATCGAGCATTGGCTTGAGCTTCACTACATACCCTTTAGCGGGTCCTTTTTTCAAAGGCTCTTTCAAAACTCTTTCAGGTAGAGTATCATCCTTTCTAGAAAAGCCTTCTCTCACATTGAATGCTCTCTCAAGATTAAAAACTCTCTCCCCTATTCTATCGAGCTTTTCTTTGTTAAAGCTTATTCCCGTAGCCGCTGTGAGTAAATCATTAATAAAATCCTCTAAACCCCAATCTCCAAAAGTGCAGTAAATCATCGAATTTCTGGCGCATGTCTCATTTTGCCTTTTCACTACGAGCTCGCCCTTGCCTTTTGTTTCAAACCTTTTTTGATCGAATATCTCATCAAAGGTTGTATAGCCAGAACAATGGTCGCCTCCACGGTTTGCAGTAGCGTAATTAAGCCCCATCCCAAACTGCCCTCTAGGATCGTAAGCCGGTAGTTCTAGTCCTTTAACATGCATCGCATAACTTTCTGATCCTTTCCCAAAGACCTTAGAGGCTCTTTTCACTCCTTCAGCCAGAACGTTGCCTATTCCTTCTCGCTCAGCTATTTTGCGAATAGTCTCTACTATGGCTTTTGGATTTCCCCACTTTAGCTTTAAGCCATCAGTATCCTCTTCCTTTATTATTCCCCTTTGGTACAATTCCATAGCAAACCCGATAACGCTGCCGCAGGAGATTGTATCCAAACCGAATTCATCGCAATTCCTATCGGCTACTGTAATTAATCTTGCGTCCGAATTTCCGCATTGCGCTCCAAAAGCCCATATGGTTTCATACTCAGGTCCCTCTGAGACTATGCTAGAAAAAGGTCCATAATCTCCAGCTGAGGTTATCTTTCGGCAATAGATTGGACAAATGGTACAGGCTATATCTTTTTTGACAACTTGTTTTCTCCAAGGAACCGAGTATAGCGAATCTGAGGCTGGTGGAAATATTCCTTCTTGCCAGTTACGAGTTGGCCAATTGCCATGAGACTCTATTGTATCCGTCATATCAGTGGTGCCATAACGCCTCCAGTTTTCGGCTTTTTCTTTTTTAGAAGAAAAACTCGAGTACACTTTCCTTATGGTTTCTTCAAAAGTCTTCGGATCGGCAACTTTAACCTCGGCCCTCCCTTTGATGGCTATTGCTTTAAGCCTTTTAGAGCCCATTATGGCGCCGGAACCCCCTCTTCCAAAAGCTCCTATGTTAGAAATTATGCAGGCAAACCTTACCAGCCTTTCACCAGCTGGACCTATGCACATGACCTGCGCTCCTGGATCCGTATAATGCTTAACGTATTTTTGAGTGTCATTCGTTTGCATTCCCCAAAGGAATCCAGCATCCCTAAACTCTACACTTCCGTCTTTGATCCATAGATAGACAGGACTACTCGATTTGCCCCTAATCACTATGGCGTCGAATCCCGCTCTCTTGAACTCATAACCCGTATAGCCTCCTGAAAGGGTTCTTGTGAAACCTCCAGTTAAAGGTGATTTAGTAACTATGCAAAGCCTACTGACGCTTGGGCACTTGGTTCCTTGTAGTGGTCCTGATGCGATTATCAACTCGTTAGACGGGTCGAATGGATCTATTCCTGGCTTAAGATCCTCCCACAAAATCCTTGCCCCTAATCCTTCCCCTCCAAGATATTTTAGAGCTAAATCTTCTTCAAGGTTTTGAGTTTCAAATGATCTGGAACTCAAGTCTATTCTTAAAATCTTTCCAATATAACCTCCTGAAAAACTCATAGGGATCCCCAAACCTAATCTATGAGCTAATCTAATTTAAAAATTTAATCCATGGAAACTTTGGAAGACAAAAGCTTCTCTCTTCAGGATGTAGGACAGCATCGATTACGCGTATAGGAACAAGTTTTAATAATATTAAGCGTAAAATTAATCTATGACTTGATACTCTATCATTCTTAATCCCGCGGTAGCTCAGCCTGGTAGAGCTTCCGGCTGTAGATGCGTGCGAACTCAATCCGTATGCGTCGTTCAGCCTACCAGGCGTACACAGAAACCGGAGTGTCGGGTGTTCAAATCACCCCCGCGGGACCACTATTTTTTTATCTATTATTGTGAGTAGGTTCGAAAAGCCATTTTAGATTTATTGAGGATTAGGGATAATGTTTAATAGTTATATGGTCGTATTAGAATTGTTTGAGGGGATTTTGAATGGGGAAGCCCAGAATGGTTCGAAAGCCTAAGAAGAAAAAGGAGAAGGTTTAGCACAATCACGAAATCGGTGGCATAAGGATGGATCTCGAGAAGACATGTAAAAACTGCGCATATTTCAGAGTTCGCAAA
>JAWCQS010000142.1:0-3360 GCA_038869655.1 Bathyarchaeia archaeon
ATTATTTAAAAGTATATAACGCTTATATTCGAGGTGTTTGGATTTGGAGTCCGTAGTCGAAGATACATTTGCAGAGGCTTTTCCGATGATCGCTGGAAGAATTTTGATAACGGCTCAAAATGAAGAGTTGGCTTTAACGGCAGCAAGGAGTGCAACAGGGTTTGCTTCTTCGATAATAATGTCTCCTGCTGAAGCGGGAATAGAGGGAGTAAAAATTCCTCCAGAAAAAACTCCTGATAAAAGGCATGGCGTAATGATACAAATATATCATAGAACCGGTAGAGAGTTAAAGCTCCAAATGCTTTCAAGGATAGGGCAATGCATACTGACTTGCCCAACTACTGCAGCGTTCGATGGGTTATCAATGGCTAAGAAAAGGATCAAAATAGGGAGGGCTGTAAGGCTTTTTGGGGATGGTTTTCAAAAGAAGGATAGAATAAACGATAGGATAGTTTGGAGAATACCCGTTATGGAAGGAGAATTTATCATAGAAGACAAATTCGGTGTAAAAAGGGCCATAGCCGGAGGGAATTTCATAATAATGGCTGAAACTCAGAGTTCAGGGCTGGAGGCTGCTCAAAGAGCTGTAAAAGCCATTCAAGAAGTAGAAGGCGTAGTTTTACCATTTCCAGGAGGAATCTGCAGGTCTGGATCAAAAGTCGGATCTTTAAAGTACAAGCTTCCAGCTTCGACGAACCATCCATTTTGTCCAAAGCTTAGAGGAATAGTTCCAAACTCTCAAGTTCCACCGAATGTTAATAGCGTTTATGAGCTGGTTTTTAACGCGCTTACGCTAAAGCAGATAGAAGAGGCAACAGCGAAAGGGATTAGGGCAGCTTTGGATGTGCGCGAAGTTGTAAAAATCTCTGCCGTAAACTTTGGAGGAAAATTGGGTCCTTTTCAAATAAAACTAAGGGATGTCATCGAACGACTTTAATAGTATCAAAGCCTTTTCCCTCAAAAGATCCAACCACTATTCTATCGTATGTTCTTTCATTGATCGTATCGTAAACCTTTTCCAATCTTCCTCTAACATAAACCCTTTCGCCCGGTGACGCTATATCTCCATAAAACCCTTCAAAACTGATCAATTCTTCGATACCATCTAAAGATTTGCCGCTCATCGCTTTTACATCCTCAATCTTATAATTGGCTGGATAGAATATGGAATCGGATGAATCTTTTATCTTGGCATAAGCCTCAATCATTCCAATAAGCTTAAACCTTCTCATTCCATAATTTTCTTTTAGCTCGAACTCCTTTTTCACAGGGTTTACTGAGAATGAAGTTCCACAAAACTCGCCAATGTTCCATTTTCTTTTGTAAACGTCGTAAACATCATCGATTGATAATCCATACCATTCGGCCTTTGTTTTGCACCACTCATAGAGCTTTTTTCCACTTAGCCTTTTTATCGGGCTGGTTTGATCTTTATAACTTGACAAAAGAGATTCTTTCAAAAGAAAAGAGCTTTTTTTTCCATATACAACTAGGTCTATATCAGAGTATTCTAGGTTATGTAGATCTATAAGTATGGATCCAGTTATACCAAAATCGCTTATTGGAACTCCACTTTCTCTAGAGATAAAATCGACTAGTCTCACAACTCCATCTTGAAGTTTATCTCTGCTCAAAGACTCTAGAAGATTCAAGAGTTTGACTTCTGGGAGAAAATGGGTATAAATTTTGTTTAAAGGAATGGTTGAGAATTCAATGT
Organism: Bathyarchaeia archaeon; assembly: GCA_038869655.1. Taxonomy (GTDB): domain Archaea; phylum Thermoproteota; class Bathyarchaeia; order 40CM-2-53-6; family JAVZFM01; genus JAVZFM01. The sequence continues at coordinate 1,718 of JAWCQS010000142.1, forward strand.
TCCAAGCATCGATACAGCTTAGATAATCGGGAAAGTTCTTCTTCAAATATTCCATCGTTCCGGCTAAATCAGGAATGTTGTAGCGCTTGATGGCTCTTCTGTAGCCTTTTTTTCCTTGATCTGGAGCGTATTTTAAGTATCCTAAGATCCTATCTTCAGGATGGATGTTTCCAACAACGATGAAGTAAAGGTCATCCTTTGTTTTTATGTAATCCTTATCCCTGAAAGCTCTTTTCAAGCCTATCCCTTAAGCCTTATTAAAAAATCTCTTTGTTCCTCACCTATGACTAGTCTAAAGGATTCTTCTTTTCCAACTAAAACCTTTTCCAAGCTTCCTCTAGCCATTATTATTTCATCTTCAAAAGCTTGTTCGCAAAATCTTCCTCTGAAGGAAATTATTTCTGATGGAACTTTTTCTTTCTCACCCTTTAGGATGCGAACTTTTTTAATTTTATACCTTGATGGAGTGAATATGGCTTCGGATGAATCTTCAACTATTGCCTTTAAAGTCGTATTTCCAGCTTTTCTATAAAGGCAATCGCCATAGCTTTCTTCCATCTCATCCCAATCCTTGACGCAGCGAATAAAAAAATCCTTCCCTTTAAATTTTCCTTCCAAAAGCTTTCTTCTTTCATGATAAAAGAAAACATTGAAATCCATAGATTTTTCCATCCCCCTAGCCTTGTATAGGTTTCTAATTTCAAGCTCCCCATATCGCTTCAAGGCTTTACCCTCTGAAAACAAAGCTTTTAAAGAATCATAAGTTTTAAATGAGTTCTTTTCTCCATAAACGACTAGATCTATGTCGGAATCGATTTTATGCAAGCTTACAAGGATCGATCCTGAAATCCCAAAAAATCTGAGGGGAATTCCAGTAGCCTCGATCAAAGTTTCAGCAAACTCTAAAGCCTTTTGCTCCAGAGAGTCTTTCTCAGGTTTTTCCTTCAATTCCTTAAGCTTCACGATAGGGTCATAATAGTGTAAAATGCTGGAGAAAGGGATCGATGGAAGCGATCTGCCAAAAACTTCATCGAAGCTCAAATAATTCGGGCAGAGTTCCTTCAAAAGCCTATCCTTTTCATCCAATCGATAGATTTTTCTAAAAGTTAAATTTCCCCTTTTCCTATCTCCAGTTTTGTCTGGAATGTACCTTAAAAAGGCTATGACTCTTTCAGGAGGATGGATCGATCCTTTCACATCGAATATCAGATTTTCTTTAGACTCTATGAAATCTCCTTCCCTAAACCTCATTTTTCTTTCACGAGGGTCATCAGTTACTTATTGTACTATCCTCTTAAACTTTCCTTACGATGACTATTGGAAAATGCTTAACCTCCTCGAGCTTTTCAATCGTTAGGGCTGTGAGGCTTATCCCAAACCTATCGGCTATGTCCCAAACGGTTCTTCCGGCACCTGAGCCCCTGGCTTTGTTAGCAACAGCGGCTATTCGCAATAGCTCTTCGGCATTTTCATCCTCTATTCCAAAAGAGGCTAGTGGTGTTGATCTTGCTCTTAGCTTTAAAACTCTTCCTATCAAGTATGCGATAAAGCCAAGGTTTATTATACCCTTTACTTGGGTTTTTCTTGAAGTCAAATGCAAACAATGAAAACTGAAAGTTTTATCAGAATCAACTATCAATACG
>JAWCQS010000143.1:0-3339 GCA_038869655.1 Bathyarchaeia archaeon
GAAATCAAAATAGTATATTGGAGGCCACATAGTCCCGTACTTACACACAAGCAACGAATCGACTATCGCAAAAAAGTCTTCTTGATCCTTGACTATATACCCTTTATACTTTTCTGAAAGAAGGTTGACTATCTCATTCACATCATATTCTCCAAACCTTTCTATGGCTATATCTCTATACCCTAACTCATCCACAGTACATAGAGATCTTAAATGATCAGCTCCCCTAACAGAGATAGCGTAGGTTAATCCAATAGATTTATGGGCTCTTCCGTCTTGAGCTGAAGCCTCCAAGCCCTTTCCGTGAATCGCGTACACCTCAGACCCCTTTCCTATTATCTCAGAAGCTTTTCTCGCGCCCTCAGCCAGTATGTTTCCAAACCCTTCTCGTTTAACAATTTTGTGAACTAAATCCATAATCGTCTCAACATTTCCCCAGCTTAAATCCAATCCAACTTCTTCCTTGCTTATTAAACCATTTTCGTAGCATTCCATAGCGAAGGATATGACTTTTCCGGCTGATATCGTATCCAAGCCGTATAGATTGCATAGAAGATTGATGTGGATTATGGATTCCAAATCCCTATTGAGCAAGTTCGTTCCAAATGAAGTCAGAGTCTCATACTCCGGTCCGCTGGTCAGAGTGCCCTTGAACGGGCCTCCATCGATCCTAGAAACGAATTTACAGTTAATCGCGCATGAATGGCATGACCATCTCGCAACTCTGTATTTATCCCTTAACTTATTTGGGCTTATCTCTTCAACAAAATCACAAACCCCAATCCAATGATTTTTTGTTGGTTGCCTTCCAATGGCGTTCATAAGGGGAAGTAAGTTTGGAGTTCCAAATGTTCCTAAAGAAGCTTCAGCAGCCTCTCCCCATTTTCCTTCAGTGCACATTGAGAATGCTTCAGAAGCAACTTCCATGTAGCTTTCAGGATCGTAGACATCTAAGCCTTTAGTTCCTTTTACGGCTAAAGCCTTTAGCCTCTTAGATCCCATAACGGCTCCTATGCCAGTACGACCAGCGGCTCTGTGAAAATCGCTGATTATACATGCGTACTTTACCAGATTTTCTCCAGCTTGGCCTATACAAGCAACTTTAATCGTTGGATCTTCATGCGTCTCCCTTATAAGCATAGTCGTTTCTCTAGTATCCTTTCCCCATAGATGAGAAGCATCCATCAGCTCAACCCTATCGTTTTCAATAAGTAAGTAAACAGGTTTTTTTGAAGCCCCTCGAATCACTACCATATCGTATCCAGCATACTTCAGTTCAGGTCCGAAAAAACCCCCAGCGTGGGATTCTCCCCATATTCCGGTTAGAGGGGATTTCGCAGCTACCACGAACCTTCCAGATGGAGGGAAGAAAGCGCCTGTAAGCGGTCCGATAGCGAAAACTATTATATTCTCCGGGGAAAGCGGCTCGGTCTTTTGGCTTATTTCATTCCAAAGAATATAGGCGCAAAAACCAGTCCCACCAAGGTAATCTCTAGCCAGTCCCTTCGATAACGGAACTTTGGAAATCTTCCCGTTCGATAAATCAACGTTTAGATACTCTCCTGCATAGCCTTTATAGGCGAAGACCATCATCCAGACCTCCTATAAACCAAAACTTCAAAAAGTTCTGAGAGCTTTTCAGCTCCCGCCTTCTTCTTAATATAGTTAACTCTATCGGCTGGAAGATAGGATATGGCCTCTCTGGGACAGAATTTCACACATTGAGGGTCTCCATCGCACAAATCGCACTTCAGCACGGCCATAGTTAACGGATCGATACTGAGGCCCCCAAAGGGGCAGGATATTATGCAGTATCTGCATCCAACACAACGATTTTTATCAACTTTTATTGCTCCGGTTTTTTCGTCAACTATTAGCGCTCCGGCTGGACAAGCTTCTTTGCAAAAAGGTATATCGCAATGTTGGCACACTATAGGAATTCCTATGCCTTTTTCATCTTCTCTTATCACATAGATTGAAGATCGATATGGGTTAAACTGCTTAAAATGATGAAATGAACATACGAGCTCACATATCCCACAGCCGGTACATTTATCAGGATCTACTATCAATATCTTCTCCAAGAATATCACCAACGTTTGAAGTTGTATGTATTTCATAGTCCCTATTTAATTTTTTCTAATCAGAAGCCTCGGTAATGTTTTAGCCTCTAAGATTTCTCTATTGCCTTCTACGAGGTGGATGGAGGGGCATTCGAATTAAGATCCATGCTTGATCTCAAGCAGTGTTTTGAACGGATATCGCTTGTCTAAAAGTTCCTCTATATTAATCCTGTTTTCAATAGCTTTCAAGAAATCTATGGAATATCTATGAGCATAGCTTCTTGTTATGATTTGTAATCCCACGATGGAGTTATTCGAGTTTAAAATGCTCATGGCTTTTTCGAATCCTTCCTTCCTATCTGTGAATATTTTGCCAGTAATGTCAAGCGTAGATGGCTTAATCCCGAGCGATTTTGCTTCATTGAATGTTAGGCCCATACTAACCAAGTCAAGGTTAAAAATCCTTTCATTTTGAGACCTAATCATGCCTTTATGCTTTATGAGCTTTCCGGCAGCATTAGCTCCGGATATTTTTCCTTCCATCGCAGCAATGCTTCCAACCGGAATATAGCTTATTTTTTTACTTATGTACTCCAGCGTTTCAGTACAGTCTCCCGCAGCATACACATCTGGGATCGATGTGCGGCAATAGCCGTTTACCAGTATCGCTTTTCTTCCTAGCTTTAACCCAATTTGTTCGGCTAAATATAAGTTTGGGATCACTCCAGTTGCGCATATGACCAAAGAGGATTCGAGCTTACTTTCCAAAACTTTAACCTTCGAAACTTTTTTTCCTCCGTATATCTCATCAGCCGTCGCGTTCAGCATAAACTCTATTCCTTTTTTTTCTAGATTATTCTGAATAACTTTCGAGAGCTCCGGCTCAAATAAAGCAGGAAGCACTTGAGGAAGCTTTTCCACGACAGTAACTTTCATTCCTCTATTAAAAAGAGCTTCACCCATCATCAATCCTATAAAACCAGCTCCAATCACTATGGCTTTTCCTCCGGACTTTGCGAATTCTCTAATCTTCAGAGCATCTTCGATGCTTCTTATTTGAAAAACTCCTTTTTTATTAATCCCAGGTATGTTTGGTTTAAAAGGTCTTCCTCCAGTAGCTAAAATAAGCTTATTGAATTTTAGCTTTCTTTTATCAGTTTTTCTGGCGCGCGATACGATCTTCAACATCTTATGGCTTGACGATGAAATCCTTAACATATCAACCGTGGAATACACGAAATGCGTCAAATGCCTATTAGACACCTTTGAGGGTGGC
>JAWCQS010000144.1:0-3330 GCA_038869655.1 Bathyarchaeia archaeon
CCTTGCTTAAACTTCTACACGGACATGCCAAACTTTTTTGGACGAGCTTTTCAAACATCTCTTTTTTACAAGTACAGACGTAGGCTCCCTGAATTTCAATCAGCTTTTTACAAAATTCATAGTAGATTTCTAATCTATCGCTTTGAATAAACTCTTTGTCCCATTTGCAGTTAAGCCAAATCATGTCCTCTTTTATTAGATCATAGAACTTTAAAGCAGATTTTTTTAACCTGGGATCGGTGTCTTCAAACCTTAACAAAAATTTTCCATCATAAATTCTTGCATACTCATGACTCAGTATTAACGCTCTTGCATTGCCTACATGAAGAACAAAGTCTGGATTAGGAGAAAATCTGGTGGTTATTGTGGCATACTTTTTAAAGTTTGGTAAATGGGGTAAAGCTTTTTCTCCTTCAAGTTTTTCCTTCATTAAAATTTCAGGCCAATTTTCTTCAACTATCTTTTTTTGCTCAAAGAGGGATAGGCTGTTAACTTCCGATACGACTTGATCTATAAGCTCGATCAAACCCTTGATTCTTGACTTGAGTTCTGGCTTTTCGTTGATTATTTTTCCTACAACCGCTTCAGGTTTGGCTTTACCGCTGTGCTCTATGGCATTTTGAAAAGCCAGTTTACGAGCCAAGTTCCTTAATTCTTCTTCTATGCCCAAGCTTTCTTCACTAAGGAATCATAATGACGACTTTCTTTAATGGTTTTACTCCAAAACCATTTAACCATCGGCAATTCCTACCAAAAGTCCAATTCTGATAGAGAAGCTTCTAAAGCCTGCATGCTTTATAAGTGGATAAGTCGTTTAAATGACATAAGTTTCTTTAGCCAACCTTTCAGCCGCCTCATGAGTTATTCCCGATTCTCCGAGTATAGTGTACCTTTCAGGCCTGATTTTATGAGCAATGCACAAAGCCTTTACAACATCTTCAGCATTAACGCCCAATTCCTCAGCTGTCGTAGGTGCTTGAACTTTTTTGAGGACTTTTCTAATTAGTTTCCAGTCGGCATTATGCAAGTAGGCGCACATTATGGTTCCAACTCCACACTTTTCGCCATGTAAAGCATGATTTTGAGTTATTAAATCTAGAGCATGGCTGAACAGATGCTCAGAACCGCTGCACGGTCTTGTGCTTCCGGCAATGCTCATGGCAACTCCACAGCTGATGAGTGCTTCTACGATCATTCTAACTCCTTCCTTACTTTTTTTACTTATAAGCTGAGCATTTTTCAAGACCAGCTTCGCACTCATCAAGGCTAAATTAGCCGCATAGTCCCCATAATACTCGTTCTTAATCCTGTGAGCTAGTTTCCAATCCCTCACAGCCGTATACTTGGATACGATGTCTCCGCACCCGCTGGCGATGAACCTGTAGGGTGAGTTAGATATAATTTCAAGGTCGGCTACTATGGCGACCGGTGCTTGGGCTTCAATCGAGTGGGGCTTGTCCAATCCTTTTATCGATGCAAATGGGCTTGAGATTCCGTCATGCGATGCAGTAGTTGGTACGCTTATGAAAGGAATGTTTAGCTTCGATGAACTTAACTTAGCTATGTCTATATTCTTCCCGCCACCGATTCCAAGGATTATCGATGGTTTAAAATTCATAATCCCGTTCGTCGTTTCGTTTACAGACTCTATACTTGATTCATTAACCATGCTATAGCCTGTTTTGAATCCCGCATCTTTTAAAGAATCAATCACTGCCTTCGAAGCTATTTTATAAGCATTTGGACCCGTAACTATGAAGGCCGAATTCCGAAAGCCTAATTTCGAGCATATCTCGGGTATAGCGTTTAAAGTACGATCGCCTACTATGATTTCTCTTGGCAATTGCATACGGTGCCATTGCGGTCTAGTTTTTTCCAATCCCTTCACATCTTAAATTTAGATTTTTAAAGGTAAGTGATCATTAGGAATATCAGTATAGAAAAAATTGTAGTCATGGCCGTGAAGGTTAATATGAACCTTGCCGTTTTCTTTACGAAATCTGATAGGTTCTCAACGGTTTTAAGCCCAAGGGTTTTAACATTAACCTCCTCCGATGCACATGAAACCTCAACTTCTTCCAAATTTCTTTTCGCAGCCTCCACGCCTTCTAGTACGATCTCAAGAAATTTTTTTTGATCGATGGCGTAACCAACAGGATAATAGCCGAACTTCGAAGAGACCAATCCATTTACCATATGTGTATCGGTCGTCATTATCTCCCCACCCTCTATCCCAAGCTTTTCAATCGCCTTTAATATCTCTTCCCTCAATCCAGCTTTCATGTTGTTACCGTCTACCACTATATAGCCTGAAAGCTGATCGTAAACCTTTATTAAAAAAATCCTTATTCCACCAGGCCCGATCCCTTGACTCAAACTAAAATCTTTTAAATCTAGTTTTGCAACACCTAACTCTATCGGGCATGGCTTTTCTTTTAAAACCATCTCTACGGAGGCGTTTACAGAATCCACTATATCCCTCGTTCTCTCTTCGTCTACGAATGAAAGGTTCTCGAGAGAATTGTGAGCGTCTATTATTATTATCTCGTTAAATTTCTCCCTCCATTTTTCCGAAATCAATGAGTATATAACGGGAGAAATATCCTCCATATCGAAAGGCGAGAGAGTTACAGTTATCAACGCGCTATTGTTCAGTACTTGACAGCTGGCTTGGGCTTTTCCGTATTTAGCCCTAGCGAACTTGCTATTTTCATCACCGAAGCTTTTTCGATTTATTAGTTCTAAAACTTTTCTGATGACTATCTCATTTTGTCTTTGAGAAGGGAGGTTCAGCTCATGGCCTGAGATTCCATGAGGGACTGCGACTACAGCTTCATACTTTTTCTCGATTATTCTTTGGATCAAGTATGGTAGCGTACTGCTTCCTACATTAAGGAATGGGCCTGGATGAAAGTTCGAAACCACCATTATTCCTTTTACTCTCTTGCTAATTTTACTTCTAAAAGATATTGTTGAAACTTTAATCTTATTGATTACGCTTAGCCTCTCCAGATAATCTTCGATGAGATCGTTCTTTCTATCAAGCCAATCCATTAGGAAAGATTTAAAAATCATCAATGGAGGAATCTTGATCTTTTTCATACCGGATTTTTCGACGTAGGCGAACGTAGATCCTGCGAATGTATATCCAAGCGATGAGGCTAAAAAAAACAAGCTTAGGTTATGGATTAAGCTGGCACTAAAGCTTATGGAAAAGATCAGCGTGCAGGATAAAGGTTGTATCAAAGAAAAGATTATTAAAATTGGGAAGAGACTATATGATACTGGTCTTGTGGTAGCAAGTTCTGGAAACATCAGTTCCCGGCTCCA
>JAWCQS010000145.1:0-3308 GCA_038869655.1 Bathyarchaeia archaeon
TGGGATACTATGTTGGAGAAATAGTCGGTCTAAAAGTTCCAGTTTTTGAAGGTCTTAGAAAAAGTTTGAGCATCGAGCAAACGAAAGCTTTAGGCGCAACTCTAGCCACAACTGGTGGAGTATCGCTTTTTCACATAGTAGGATTAACCCCAGAAGCATCAAATCTTTCAGAGGCTTTCAAAGGAGACAAGCCCGAAGACGTAATCCATGTCGGCGAAGAAGAGATCAAAAAGGTTTATGAAAAAATAAACAGTACGAAAAGAGGACGCGTAGACTTTGTTTATCTAGGATGCCCTCACGCAACTCTTAAGGAGCTGAAGGATCTCTCAGTCATGCTCGAGGGAAAGCGTGTAGATAAAAACGTTAAGCTCTGGATCACAACTCCTAGAAAAATTAAAAGAATAGCTGAGAGCAAGGGAATAGCATCTAAGATAGAAAAAGCTGGAGGCTTAATAGTTTGCGACACTTGCCCAGTGGTATCGCAGGAACTAGGCTTTAGACCTCAAGTGATGGTAACGAATTCAGTAAAGCAAGCGCATTACGCTCGTGGAATTTTAGGGCTTGAAGCCATAGCTTGCGACTTGAAAAAATGCGTAGAAGTTGCTATAAAAGGGAGGTTTTGAACTATGAGTAACACTCTTGTGATAAGGGGAAAAAGCGCAGTTAAAGGCTTTGCTGAAGGAGAGGCTTTAGTTTCAAAAAGCAGAATTTCCTTTACTGGAGGAGTCGATCCAGAAACCGGAATAGTGATCGAGAAAGGTCATGAACTTGAGGGGAAAAGAGTCACTGGAAAAATTTTAATATTTCCATCAGGTAAAGGATCGGTTGGAGCTTCAACAGCATTGTACTCGATGAACAAAAAGGGAATTTTGCCAAAGGCCATAGCAAACGTTGAGCTCGATCCACCTTTGGTTTTTGGAGCTTTGATGATAAAATTGCCTTTAGTCTACGATATCCCAAAGGATATTTTTGATAAAATCGCTTCAGGTGACTACATAAAGCTCGATGCCAACGAAGGGAAAATCGAGTTAATCGAGCGAAAACGAAAAACATAGGTTAAAATTTATTTAGAGTATCCCTAATTTCACGGCCAAATCGCTTGCTTTAAACTCGGGCTTTAGCTTGACATAGGCTTTTTTATTTCCATCAGTCCCGATCAACGTGTTTACTTTTTCTACTTTAACGCTATAGAGTTCCTCGATAGCTTGCTTTATCTCTTTTCTATTTGCTTCCCTATCTATAACGAACGTGAGCTTGTTTTCTGTTTCAATAAGAGTTATAGCCTCTTCAGTCATCAAAGGGTATAAAATCACACTATGAAGATCTTTTTCCGGCAAGTTTCAACCCATGAGCCTTTTAAATACGAATTAAGCCATCCAGTTAATAAATCTGTTGGTGAAGCAAAGCAAAATTTCGTTTTAATCTTAACCGTTTAAAAACCCATGAAAGTAGAATTCTTGTTTAATGCCATGAGCGAGAAATCCACACTCTTTAGAGGTGGGATGAGAACAAAATAAATTTTATACCTTTCCCTTTTTCATTTTCTATTTTCTACCCGTAGGCGTGAGGCCATTTTGTATAACGCATCAAATAGCCCTATATCATTTAAAGCCTAAGGGGATTATTGGATGGAAATAGTAGGCGTGGGTAGCTCACAAAGAGTTAGGTATCAGAAAACAAAATTTATAAACCATGAATTCTTTCGAGTAAATGGAGGATTTTGATGAAACTCTATTTGGTTCAACATGGTGAAGCAAAGCCTGAGGAAGAAGATCCTCTAAGGTCGCTTTCTGAAAAAGGAATAGAAGACGTAAGAAAGATGGCGAATTACGCCTCTAAACGCTTGAGCATCAAGGTTGAAAGAATATTCCATAGCGGTAAACTTCGTGCAAAACAAACTGCAGAGGAATTGGCGAAAGGTGTAGACGTAGGAAGAGGTATCGAAGAATCCAAAGAGCTAGAGCCTTTAGCAGACCCGAAGTTTTGGGTGGAAAAGCTAGCAAAAATCGATAAAGATACAATGCTGGTTGGGCATATGCCTCATTTGAATAAGCTTTCATCCTTATTGCTTTCTGGTGATGAAACTAAAAAGATAATACAATTTAAAACAGCTGGAATAGTTTGTCTTGAGAGGGATGAACGCAACAACTGGTCAGTTTTATGGATTGTAATTCCTGAAATAATTCCAGAAAATCAATAATCTTCCAGCCCTTCAATCCTAGAGAAAATCCTTATCGACGCACGTTATACATTTTTGAGCGTTTTCTATGTTTAATGATCTATGGCCATCCCGATCGATCTATTCCTAGACTTTTTGCCCTATTTCTTTTTTAACCCAAGTTATAGCTGTGAAACCCGTTATGAGAATCAGAGGACTCGACAAACTTATTAGTATGCAGTATACATTAAAACTTGGGGAAAGAACTTTGGTCTCTGCTTGCATCCTGGTTTGTTGTGAGCCTGGAAAGTACCTTGAAGTTGCTGAAAAGCTCAGGGAAGTAAAAGGCGTGGTGAGAGCTTTTTCAACGAGTGGAAGGTGGGATGTGATCGCCGAGGTTGAAGCGCCAGACCTAAAGGCTTTAACAGAGGTTGCTTTGAAGATAAACGCTCTAACTGGCATTAGGGCTACTGAAACACTCATGGAGGCTGTAATCTAGGAGGTAAGATTCATGTACGCCTGTATCCTAGTTAGAGCTATGCCTGGTAAAGTGATGGATGTTCTTAAAGCTGTTAAGGGTATAAAGGGCGTAATCAAAGCCTTCCCGGTCTACGGGAGGTATGATATCGTTGCCTTCATCGAAGCTCCAGACTTTAAATCGGTGAGTAAGATCTCAGAAAAAATTAACGCTATAGAAGGCATAAGAAGTACAGAAACTGCGATTCAAGGATAAGGCTCCAATAAATTCCCTTTTTTTATCGCGATATCGAGTTACATCATTATCTTCTCACTCAATTTTCTTGTTTTCTACGATACTCTATAATTCTGGAAACCAATGTCTTCTAATTTTAAACAAGATTCCTCTGCTAGATGGCTGTGTAGAATAGATCGAAACTGGGGATAAAACTGGATTGAGTTCCTGAAGGTTTGTTAAAGAAATGTTTAAATCCATTCTTTTTCTAGTTCCTTAAGGGAGGATAGAGATGAGTAAAAGAAAAAGATCGAGAGATCTTTTTGAGGAATTCTTTGGAAAATCAGTTTTTGAGGAGTTTGATGAACTATTCAAAGAGAGTAGTTTAGAGCTAGATAAGGCTGGAACAGGCTATTCGATAACAGTGATTCAAGAAGGCGATAATATAACAGTTCATGC
>JAWCQS010000146.1:0-3308 GCA_038869655.1 Bathyarchaeia archaeon
TGAAGGTGAGGTTATCGAGAAGGCTCAAAAGGTTACTGATGAGCTGGTTGAAAGGAGTAAACGCATGGATATGCGAGAGAGGGGATGGGTAAGCTTACCGAAGTAAAAAGGAATCATTTTTTATTTTTCAAAACTTTCTTAACGATTTTTAAATCCTCAGGAGTATTAACGTTTATAAGAGATTCAACTTCATCCAAAAGCAAAATTTCCTCATCCATTAATTTTTTATCTATTTCATACCCGTCTATTATGTTTATTCCTACCGGAGTCAGGAATTTGCCGTTTTTGAGGATTCTATAGTTCGTTTTTATCCCCAGTTGCTCATAATCTTTGGCTGAAGCCATCACAGTTAAAGCGGGTTTTTTGGATTTTTTATAGCGTTCCAATACTTTACGGATTATCCGTCTGTTGATCAACGGAAGATCGGCCGAAATCACCAAAAAGTATCGGTAATCATTTTTAAGCTTTTTTATTGCAAATTTCATGTCATAGATATATCCCTTTCCTGGCGCCTCTATAGTTGTTAATCTAAGATTTTCCAAAAATTCTTTGGTTCTTGGTGTATACTTACTTACAACTACTGCGATTTTACTCAATCCTTTTGTTTCACTTAAAGCCTTCAATACACGCTCAATCATCGTTTCATCGTTAACTTTTATCAAGGGCTTTTCTTCAAACAAGCCCATACGGATGCTCCTTCCACCAGCCATCACTAAAGCCATCATAACCATTCCCTCATCGCTACTAAAATCACTAGGGTACTCATGCGCAGTAATTCATTGATAGCCCCGATCGTATCTCCAGTTATTCCTCCAAAATTTAAGGTTGAAACCTTAACAATGAGGCTACAAAGGATTATTCCAAAAAGTAGCATGATCAAGCCGGCAGTTTTTAGTAATGAGATTACTAGAATTAAAGTAAGAAAGAAAGCTAATAGAAACTTTAAGGTTCCGCTTTTACTGTGCATCACTTTCACAAAAGGAGAGACAGACCCTCCATAAGCTCCTTTTCCTAAAAACATTGCGAAAACCATCCCAAACTTAGCGATTACTTCCGATGCCATCAAGCCTTTTATGATTATGAATCCCACATTTAGACTAGCTATACATAAGGCGGTGATTGAAAAAACTATGAAACCGATAAAGAATCCCCCAGCACCAATATGCGGATCATGCATAGCTTCGAGCTTTCTGTTTTTAGAACCGTGAACTAAAAATCCATCTCCAAAATCTAACAATCCATCGGTATGGTGAAGTCCAGTTGTTATCAAAATCATTCCAAGCGTAAGTATCCCGACTAAAAAGTTTGGCAAAATTTTGGAGATAATCCATGAAAAAATTCCGGCTAGAAAGCCTATGAAAAGCCCAACTATAGGGAAAAAGTATAAGTTTTCAGCGATTTTTTCTAAAGAATCGTATCCCTTTTTGACCTTAATCGGGAATATTGTAAGGAACTTCAAAACTCCTTTTAATCCATCTAGAAAGTCCATTAGATTCAACCTTCGAGTGATACTCTTAAGTGCGCTTTAGAAGATACTCCAGCAATTAACCCACCTACAACGTCGTCCGTGAATGGTCCTAATCTCTTTAAAAATTTTGGCTTCAATCTACAGAATTTCAGATACTCAAAAATCCCTTTTGTCCCAGCTATATAATTGCTGAGGGTTATCCCAAGTATTTCATCGGCAATTAAAAAAGCAGGGTCTTCATTAAAAATTTTGGAGTTTAATCCCGGAATCAATTCATTCCTCCCATCCTCATCAAGCCTTAATCCAGCGATAATCAATGAGGCTGCATTAACATCAGAAAGAGCTTTTTCAAACTCCTCCCTTAACACTTTCACTATTTCCTTTTTAAATCCTGCCGAGCGGCAATGCGAACACAGTTTCATAGCGGTATTGAACAAAGCTTTGGGTTGAATTCCCCTCTCTCTAAGCCTATGGAACAAAGGTCTATTTGGCAAAAGCTTTTCTTGCGCAAAAATAGCATTTTTAACCGCTTCTCTAACGGATTTTCCTATCAACTCCCCAAGCTTTGTGGCTGTTCCAGCATAATCGATCTTTTTTCCATCATTCTTAGATGCCAACACTATCGCGTCCGTAGTGGTTCCGCTGGCCGTTCCCTTTGAAAAGCGGCTCCTTATATCCAAATCCCTTAAAGCCATGCATTTAGCTTCGGTGATTGTTTGGATGGCATTTATCGAGCAATTTTCAGTGAGGCTTGCATTGACTAAGGCTATTATATTTATTGTTCCAGAGCTGAAGGATTTTTTTAAAGAGTTTCCAGCCGCTGCTGTATTCGAAATTCCTGCCGTAACTATGGAGCTTACTACCAGCCTTTTATAGGTTTTTGAAACTATGGCAGCCTTCATTACATCAGCCCCAGTCATCAAACCCACGACATCCTTAGGGTTTAGGTTTAAACTTAAAGCAACTCTTTCTAGAATTCTTCGGCTCTCCTTCACCTTGAACCTTTTTATGACTCTGTGATTGATAATCACTCTAGCGTCTTTTGGGCCCCCATTCAAAACAGCCGAGCTCAAAACCTTAAGAGGATTTTTAGACTTTATTAGCAGGGTATCCCTAGTCACTTCCCCCTCTATTCCATTTATTGGGATTTTTAATCTCATAAGGCTCGCCAAACCTCTCTCATCAAACTTCGATAACCGATTGCGCAGGTTCTACACAAGGATTTGGGCATAATTAACACATTAGTAACTAAATTAAACTTAAGTAATTAAGTTTAAGAGGGTCATTATCGGAACTGTTATGAAAATTAAGAAAAGCGCAACGGAAATTTTCATTATTTTTAAAGCTCTATTTATGCATTCCCAGTTAAGAGTGGAGTTCGAGTCCCCCAGCGCATAATGTCCTAGCTTTTCCAGCTTAACGTCCAACACTCCAGCTATTGCCGATATTGGCCAACCAGCGTTCAAGCTTTCAGTTTTAGATCGATCCCTTTTCAGTATTAAAATCGATTTTCTCCAATCCTCTTTAATAAGCCATGCAGCCACTATCATCAACAAAGCTGTTATCCTCGCTGGAATATAGTTTGCTAAAGTGTCAAGCTTGGCTGAAAACCATCCCAAATTCAAATTCTCGGGATCTTTGTAGCCTACCACAGAATCCAAGGTGTTGATAGCCCTATAAGCCATTGAGCCGGGAAGCCCAAAAATTGCAAAGTAGAATAGCGAAGAGGTTACTCCATCCACAGTTCCTTCAGCTATCGATTCCACGGTTGCTGAAATTATTAACTCTTCATTAAGCCCTTCTACATCTCTCCTTACTATTTTCTTCAAAAGCCTTCTAG
>JAWCQS010000147.1:0-3304 GCA_038869655.1 Bathyarchaeia archaeon
ACCTCTCAGCAACACTGTTCTTGCAAACTCAGTTAAGTTCATCATACTGCTTTCTACGTGTAAATGGGCATCTATGAAACCAGGAGCGATGTACTTTCCTCTCGCATCTATCACCATAGTTTCTGCTCCTATGGTATGATCTACATCTCCAATTAGCGCTATTCTATCCTTTTTTATCGCTATATCGAATTCCTCAAGGATCTCACCAGAATTCACATCGACGAGATCACCGTCTTTTATCACCAAATCTGCTTTTATACGACCTAAGGCTGTATCGACTAATAGTTTGGCAAAATCTCGAAGCTTTGACCTCATCATTTTTCACAATTAAATTTAAACATAATAGAAATATAAATGATGTCGTTGGGATAAGCTTATAAAAATGGCCCAAAACCCATGGCTCTAACCGTTGGGGGCATCATAAAACTCTCTTAAACTATCCTATGACTTTTAGCATAACTTAAGAAATGGTTAAGTACTCAGGCCTATTGCGTATACTGTTAAAAAAATGAATAAGAAATTACGATAAAAAACGATTAAGCCATATTTTTGGTAGTACTCTTTTGCCTAATAAATCAAAATGATTAGAAAGTTTTTAAAGGAGTTGAAGAAGTGATAGATGAGAGGTATAGTGCGAATGCTAACGTCAAGAAATGTTGAAATAGCTAAGCATCATCATATTCCAACTCCTGAGGCGCTTAAGTTTGCCAACATTAAGGTTGGATTCGGAATCGGAGACTTAGACATTACCGCGCTGGATGAGCCTAAAGTACTTTTCAAAGGAGATTACGAGAACGAGAAGCCCCTGCTTTTTCGGCTCTTAGAAGAAGAAGCTCAAATCATTGTCGGAGATTGGTCCTTGTCAGATTGGTTTCCTTACTTTTGGTATCTTTTCGGTGACTCTAAAATCAAAATCAATAAGCACATCCCATTAAGGATTACGGTGGATGGGCGACTTGGTGATACGGATCTTGATTTCTTTGAACTAAAACTTCAGGATCTGCGCGTACGCTACCTACTCGGCGACCTGAACATTTGGCTTCCTCAACTAGGATCGATATTTGGCTTGATCGAATTCACACTAGGCGACATTATCATAGTTGTTCCTCGAGGACTAGGAGCTCGAGTCAGACTCGGTACAACAGTTTTCGGTAAGCGTCACGTTGAGGAGGATGTGTTCGTGAAAAACGGATCCGAGTATGTCTCAAAAGACTTTGAAGAGGCCAAAAATCGTCTTGAAATTAAGATAGACTTTCATCTTGGAGATCTCCGGATAAAAAGCGCATAACTAAGCGAGGGCGTAGATATAAAAATATGTTTAAGCTCTAAGTATTACGATGATGAAAAATGAGTAAAACAATAAAGACTACGGTTTCTGTTATAAAAGCTGATGTTGGCTCTCTTGTCGGTCATCACAGAGTTCATCAAAAACAGATCGAAGTAGCCAGAAAATGTCTAGAAAGCGGGAAAAACGCTGGGATAATCGAGGATTTTTTTGTAACGAATTGTGGTGACGATTTAGAATTGATAATGACGCATAGGCGTGGGGAGAATGATCCAAAAGTCCATGAGTTATCGTGGAACACTTTTAAAGAAGTCGATGAAAAAGTTTCAAAGCCTTTAAAACTCTATGCTGCTGGACAAGATCTTTTGAGTGAAGCCTTCTCTGGAAATGTAAAGGGAATGGGTCCTGGAGTTGCCGAGTTGGAGTTTGAAGAAAGAAGGAGCGATCCTTTGATAGTTTTTATGGCTGATAAAACGGAGCCGGGGGCTTGGAATTTACCACTTTTCAAAATATTTGCTGATCCATTCAATACAGCTGGGCTTGTGATAGATCCATCCATGCATAATGGCTTCGTTTTTGAAGTACTTGACGTTATCGAAGGAAAATCGGTAAGTATAAAATGTCCAGAAGAGATGTACGATTTACTGGCTCTTATAGGAACTCCTAGTCGTTATGTTATATCGAAAATTTTTAGGCATGATGGGTTGCCCGCTGCTGCAGCCAGCACTACAAGGCTCTCCTTAATAGCCGGTAGATATGTAGGAAAAGATGATCCTGTGTGCATAGTGCGCGCCCAACATGGTCTTCCGGCCGTTGGGGAAGTACTCGAAGCCTTTGCTTTCCCCCATATCGTAGCTGGTTGGATGAGAGGCTCCCATCATGGTCCGCTGATGCCAGTAAGCGTTTCCGATGGATCTAACAAGTGTACTAGGTTTGATGGGCCTCCAAGAGTAATCGCTTTAGGCTTTCAGGTAAGCGATTCTAAATTGATAGGACCTTCTGATCTATTCGATGATCCAGCTTTCGATAGGGCAAGAGCTTTGGCGAATGAAATGGCGGATTATCTTAGGCTTCATGGACCCTTCATGCCCCATAGGTTAGGACCGGAGGAGATGGAATACACAACCTTACCCACGGTATTGGAAAAACTAAAAAACAGGTTTAAAGCAAAGGCCTAAGCGTTTGGCTTTAAAAATCCCTCCATTTTTCTAAACGCTTGTCCAAAAACCTTTCAACTTCTTTCCTAAAAGGAAGCGCTGTAACGGCGCCCCTTCCCTTTAATTTTAAAGCAGCTGTAGCGTTAGCGAAAACTGCTGCCTTTTTTATGCTCCACCCTTGCAACAAAGCCATGTTTATAGCCGCATCAAAAGCATCACCAGCTCCCGTGGTATCGACAAGCTTTGTTTTAAAACCTTCAACTAGATGTTCCTCATCCTTAAATCTAATAAGGCACCCCTTCTCACCAAGCTTTACAACTATCAATTTCGTTCCTAATCCCATCAACTTTTTAACACCATCCTCAATCGATTCCGTATTTGTTAGTAAGCGTAGATCCTCTAGGCTTGGCATCACTATGTCTGATAGCCTTATCGCCTTCGATATCGCTTCTTGAGCTTTTTCCAAAGGCCAAAGTTTCAGCCTAACGTTTGGATCATAAGAAACTATAACGTTAGATTCCTTCGATTTTTTCATCGCGTATAGAACAGCTTCACAGCATGAGGCGCTTATCGCTTGCGAAATCCCGCTACTGTGGAAGATTTTTGCGCTCAAAATATAATTAACATCAATGTCTTTCATAGACAGATGGCTAGCCGCAGAGTCCTTTCTGTAGTAAGTAAAATCATGCTCCCCATTTTTTCTTGAAATGAAATATATTCCAGTAAACCCTCCATCTTCTATAACTACCCGAGAAACATCTATTCCCTCTTTTTCCCAAAGCTTTAAAAAGCAGCGTCCGAACTCGTCGCTTCCGACTCTGGTTACATAGCCGACGCGACCCCCGAGCCTACTAAAGGCTAC
>JAWCQS010000148.1:0-3296 GCA_038869655.1 Bathyarchaeia archaeon
AATACATCCTGGCAACGGTCTGGGCGTAGCCACAACTTCTTCTCCAGTGGATAGAACTTTGGTTTCTGGTAGGAAAAGCATATCCATCCCTGAATGAGAGTCGTATACCCCTAAACAATTCGGACCCAGTATTCTTATTCCAGCTTTTTTAGCCACCTCTTTTACTTCATTCTCCAACGCTTTGTTCCCAACTTCACCAAACCCAGCTGAAATTATTGTAGCGACTTTGACTCTCTTTTCAACAGCTTCTCTCATAATGCTCGGAACTATTTTGGCTGGTACCACGACTATTATTGACTCAAGTTCGTCAGGAACCTTTAAGATAGATTCATAACATCTATATCCTAGTATGTACTCTTCATTCGGGTTTATCGGATAAAGCTCGCCTTTAAAGATTCCTCTTTTTTTATTCTCAACGAGGTTTTTGAATATCACATGCCCCGCTTTCATCACTTTTCTAGAAGCCCCGATGATCGCGACAGACTTTGGCTCAAAAAAAGTTCTTATCGATTCCAAACATTTGACCCTCAAATTTTTAATAAATAAATAATCTTAAATGCTTATAAGTCAATACGAAAGCTATATTTTTAAGGGTTAGAATGTCAAGATTTCGATGCACTTCGGTATGGCTTTCAGCAAAGCTAGAATTTTTATTTCACTTTTCAATCATAAATTTCTTGATAAATTCATGAAGCCTTTTACAACTTTTTTAAAGGAAGTAGTTATGGATATGCCCTTTTTATTCTTTCTTTCAGCTCTATCCCTCGACATCATTTTTACACTTGCATTTTTTGGAAAGCTAGGTAGAGAAGGGAATCCAATAATCGATCGTTTTTTAGCTATTCTTGGCATGCCTTGGGGTTTTCTGTTTTCCGCAGTTCTAGAAATCCTTTTTTGGAGTGTTGTTTTTTCAGCCCTTAAATTTTTAAGAATGGAAAATATGGCTTCCCTGATACTATTGGGCGTTTCCATATGTCACATTCAAGGATCATTCACATGGCTTTATAGACAAAATATAATAGGATCGCTGGATCTTTTTTCAACTCCTTTCTACGTTTCTCTCATTTTCGCATGCCTAAACGAGTTTAGAAAAAAGTTTAATAAAAATTAGGGTCAAAAATTCTAAACTTTATAATTACTATCTCTGGCGAGGAATTTTTATGATAATTTCCTGTTCAAATGTTTGCCAACCGCGTTATAGATCTAACAGATATTGCGCTGAATCGAGCATTATCCTCTACTGTAAAGCCCTATAATCTCTCCCTTCGCAAGTATATGCCCTTCAATCGCTCTCTCAACATCTTCCTTTGTTGAATTTGGATCAAGATCCAGTTTAGTGTCCAAGGCATAGACCTTAAAGAAATACCTATGTGTACCTGAAGGTGGGCAAGGTCCTCCGTATGAATGTTTCTTAAAATCATTCATTCCCTCAACTCCTGGAACGCTGTTCTCTTCTATTTCTTCAATGGGAGGAATATTCCAAACGACCCAGTGATTCCATGTTCTTGTAGGAGCATCCAGATCATCAACTATTAGAACAAGGCTTTGCGTCCCTTCAGGTATACCTTCAATTTTTAAAGGAGGATTAACATCATCACCATCGCATGTATACTTTTTAGGAATAAATTCATTATTCTCGAATACAGGACTCGAAATTTTTAATTCTTTCTTTGGAGATGGCTGAGTAGGCGGAGGAAGGGTTGCATAGTAAACTGCTACTCCAGCAATTATAACGATTATCCCTAGCAGTAGCGCAATCATTCCTTTAGTTTTCTTTTCAGACATAGTTTCACCTTGGATAAAAATTTATCAGTCGCTCTTATATGGATTTTTTGACTATTTCTCAATGAGTTGTTTATGAAGTTTATCAAGATTTAAGCTTTTTTTAAAAAACAGAAAATCAAGGGAAGATAATAAGAAACCGTAAGGTGTCTTATTTTTGGTGCCGGGGAAGGGATTCGAACCCTCGACCTTTGGATTATGAGTCCAACGCTTAAACCAAGCTATCTTCTGGCCACGGCTGAGCTACCCCGGCACAAAATAATTATCATTAAAAAGCTACTTAAAAATTTGACTTAAACTATATCGATTTTTAACCTGTAAAAAATCAGTATTTAGTAAATTAAATAAAAAGAGGATGCTAGAATGGATCTTTCGGAGTTAAGCTTATCCGTTAACCTAGACTAGTCAAAATTTGTTTAAAGGAATTGTCTTTTCTTATATGAAGGTTTTGATTTAATGAGAGGAAAGTATCTTAAGTTGATGGCTTTCTATAAAAGCTACTTTTTTATAACATTGGATTATATTAGTAATCATAAATTAGTAATCATAATATAGGGAAGTTAATGCTTTGGAATTTACGTTTTTGAGGCTAGAGGATTTTGAGCTTAGCGATAAAACTATTTTTTTAAGAGTGGACATAAATTCTCCAGTTGATCCTACTACTCTTGAAATTCTTGATGATAGCCGAATTAAAGCCGTAAAAGAAACATTAGACTTTTTAGTTGAAAGTAAGGTGGTCATAGGCTCACATCAAAGCAGACCTGGAATGGGAGATTTCATATCTTTACGCGATCATGCAAAAATTTTACAAAGACATTGTTCACAGAAAGTTAAGTTTGTAGATGATGTGATAGGCCCTCAAGCGTTGAAGATGATTAAAGAACTTAAAGTAGGAGAAGTTTTAGTGTTAGAAAATTTAAGAATTTGCTCCGAAGAAATTCTTGAAGACAAACCTGAAAAGCTCATCAGAACCCATTTTGTAAAGAGGCTTTCACCGTTATTCGACATATATGTAAACGATGCTTTCGCAGCTATCCATAGATCACAACCATCCTTAGTGGCTTTTCCAGAAGTTTTGCCATCGGCCATTGGAAAGCTGATGGAAAAAGAACTGGGAGTTTTTAAAAAAGTTCTAAAAGGCTCTAGTAGACCGTCTATTTATATCCTAGGAGGGGCTAAAGTAGACGATAAACTTCCAGTAGTTGAAAATCTTTTAGAAAACAACATCGCTGATAAAGTTCTACTTGGTGGAGTGATAGCAAAGCTATTCTTAAAAGTTAAAGGCTGTAGGTTAAGTAAAAATGATGAGGATGAACTTAAGCATTTAACCGTTTATTTCGAAAAAGTAAAAAAAATTCTAGACAATTATGAAGAAGCTTTAGAGCTTCCAGTAGACCTAGCGATTGAGAGAGAAGGGAAAAGGAAAGATGTTAAATTAGAAAATTCGCGAGTGAATGGATTCTCGTTTGATGTAGGCATAGAAACTATAAAGAAATATGTGTCAATTATGAAAA
>JAWCQS010000149.1:0-3283 GCA_038869655.1 Bathyarchaeia archaeon
CCTTCTTTGCATAAACGAAAAGCTCGCGGAAAGATAGTATGATGAGAGCTCCAAGAATTGCCAAAAGCGTTGACCATTCCGTAAAGATACCGTAGCCAAGATAGGGCAATTGAGCTATTAAGAGGATTTCGATTCCGAAGGTTATCACGAAAGCCATGAATAGCCTACGAGAATATTTTCCCAGAAGCGCAATCAGAGCTGAAAAAAGTGCGATCATGGCTAAAGGATATCGAAAAGCTCCCCAAGAACAGCTTAAGTAAGCCAATGAAAAACCGGATAGCAAAGCGTAGAAGATGCCCGACCTTAAGGATCTATCCTTCGAGATCGATTTTAGATAGAACGTAAAGACTAGAAGCATGAGGAATATCCCTATGGTTTCATCATCGAAAAAGCCTAGAGAAGTGCGACTGATGTGCGATGTGCTGAAAGCCAAGAAAAGCGCTGAGAAGAGCGCGACGCCGCTACCCCAGATTTCTTTCCCAAAAGCGTAGATGGCGAGGCAGGTCATCGCGCCCATAATAACTGGAAAGACAACCGAAACTTGAAAAGCAGTTACGCTGAGCCCTAAGGAGTTTAAAAAATTTGATAGAAGCGCCGTTGTGAAGGCTAGTCCAGGATAGGTTGTAGTTGGAATATAGCGTCCCCATGGATACCAACTCATCGAGTCGTGCCAATTAAACCATGAAACAAATCCGTTTTTGACTATATGCTCAACCATCCTATACTGCATGTAGGGGTCGAATTCTGAAAGAAAGAAGCCCC
This sequence comes from Bathyarchaeia archaeon, assembly GCA_038869655.1. GTDB lineage: Archaea > Thermoproteota > Bathyarchaeia > 40CM-2-53-6 > JAVZFM01 > JAVZFM01. The sequence continues at coordinate 763 of JAWCQS010000149.1, forward strand.
AGCGTAGAGGCATGAGCCTTATCAAGACGGCTACGATAAGGATTATGAATAGAGAGATAGAGTTGATGAATGTTGCTCTAGGAATTGCCGCTAAATACTTTTTTAAATCTTTAAAGAGCGAGGGAAGCTTTTCTTTTATCGATCCCTTTAGAAAATTTTTAACCTTACTCCGAATCGCACTCATGCCTATACCCCAAGCACTTTTAGCCTTTATCTTTCTTCATCGAATTGAGTATTCTATGAGAACAATAAGTATATAAACATTAAAAATTAAATCTTACTAAGTTTTGCTAATTCATGCTTTTTATTTTAAGGAAAAAACTGAGGGGGAAGCTTTGAGTGCGAGAATAGTTGGAAAAGTTCCAAAGGAATATCTTCCTCAAAAGTATGAGGAGGAGATCATGGATTTTTGGGAATTTAAGCGCGTCTATGAAAAGACTAGATCAAGAGCTATCGGAAAGCCAAAGTTTTACTTTCTAGACGGCCCTCCATACGTGACAAACCCTCCTCATGTCGGTACTGCTTGGAACAAAACCTTAAAAGACGTAGTGATTCGATTTAAGAGGATGCAGGGCTACGATGTTAGGGATCAACCTGGCTACGATTGCCACGGGCTTCCCATCGAAGTGAAGGTTGAGGAAGAACTTGGCGTGAAGAGCAAGAAAGATATAGAGGAAAAGATTGGAATAGAGAATTTCATAGAAAAGTGTAAACAGTACGCTATAGAGAACATAGAGAAGCAAACAGAGATCTTTAAGAATTTAGGAATTTGGATGGACTGGAAGAATCCCTACGTAACTTATGAGAACGATTACATAGAGGCTATCTGGTGGACGATAAAGGTTGCCGATGAGAGGGGGCTTTTGCAGAAAGGGTTGAAAGTTATCCACTGGTGTCCAAGATGCGAAACAGCTTTGGCTGGATACGAAGTTACTGATGAGTACAGAATAGTTAAGGACAATTCTATCTATGTTAAGTTTCCTTTAAAGGCTAGAGAAAAAGAGTTTATTCTGGTTTGGACTACAACTCCATGGACTCTTCCAGCAAACGTAGCCATAATGGTCAACCCGAAAGCCACATACGTGAAGGCGAAAGTCAATGATGAGATCTACGTTTTGGCTGAGGAGAGATGCGAGGCGGTTTTCAACGAGGCGATGAAACCTTATGAGATCGTCTCAAGGCTTTCTGGAAATGAGCTTGAAGGACTAGAGTATACTTCCATATTGCTTGAAGAAGTCAAGATCCAGTCGAGGATAAAAGCGCACAGAGTCGTATTAAGCGAAGAGTTCGTTTCAACGAAGGAGGGTACGGGTTGTGTCCATGTAGCTCCAGGTCATGGTGAAGAAGACTTCATAATCGGTATGGATTATGGATTACCAACGATATGCCCTGTCGACGGATCCGGAAGGTTTACAGAGGATGCGGGCAAGTATTCTGGAAAAAAAGTTGATGAGGCTAACCCTGAAATAATCGAGGATTTAGAGAAGAAGAAATTACTTTTCCATGCAAGCTTGGTCGAACACCCCTATCCCCATTGTTGGAGATGCAAAACCCCGTTGATACTTAGGGCCACTGAACAATGGTTCTTAAAGGTTACTAGCTTCAAGCATAGGCTTTTGGAAGAAAATGAAAAGGTTCTATGGACTCCTGAATGGGCTGGAACGAAGAGGTTTAAGGATTGGCTTTTAGGAGCGAGGGATTGGGTTATCTCGAGGCAAAGGTACTGGGGCGCACCCTTGCCGATATGGGTATGCGAAAGCTGTGGGGATAAAAAAGTCATAGGTTCTATGGAAGAGCTAAGAGATGAAGCCATAGAGCTTCCGAAAAGCATGGATTTGCACAGGCAATGCGTCGATAAGGTTGTTTTGAGATGCACCTGTGGAGGCTCTATGAAGCGAGTACCGGACATAGTAGACGTCTGGATGGATTCAGGAGTTGCGTCCTGGGCTTCTCTGAACTATCCAAAAAGAGATGGGGATTTCAAGAGGCTTTGGCCAGTCGATCTGATAATCGAGGCGCATGACCAGACTAGAGGCTGGTTCTATTCGCAACTTGGAGCGGGCATAATAGCTTTCGATTCTACGCCCTATAGATCTGTTATGATGCATGGTCATACACTCGACTCTTTAGGCCAAAAGATGAGCAAGTCTCTTGGGAATTTCATATCTCCAGAAGATGTGATAACCAAGTATAGTAGGGATGTGCTTAGGCTCTATGAATTAAAGTGTACTCTATGGGAAGATTTCAGGTTTTCTTGGAATGCTCTGGAGGATACGCTTAGATCCATAAAAATAGTCTGGAACGTTTTTTCCTTCGCAAGTTTGTACATGAACTTAGATAAATTCTCACCAAAGGATTGGGCTCTAGAGAAGCTATGGAATAGCTTACGCTTAGAAGACAGATGGCTCATTTCTAAAGTAGAGGGGTTAAAGCTCATCGTATCGAAAGAGATGGAGAATTATCAAATCCATTCTGCTGCTCGCGCTTTAGAGGAGTTCATGGTATACGAGTTAAGCCATTG